>JAIVGV010000241.1 GCA_020201365.1 Acidobacteriota bacterium | reverse complement strand
GCCGACGAGCTTCGCCAGACGCTCTTGCAGCTTCTCGCGGTCGTAGTCGGAGGTCGTGTCCTCGATCTGCGCGCGGATGGTCTTGACGCGCCCCTCGATGTCGCCGGTCTTGCCCGCGCCCTCGACGAGGGTCGTGTTGTCCTTGTCAACCGTCACCTTCTTGGCGCGACCGAGGTCGGACATCTGCACGTTTTCGAGCTTGATGCCGAGGTCTTCCGAGATGACCTTGCCGCCCGTCAGGATCGAGATGTCTTCGAGCATCGCCTTGCGCCGGTCGCCGAAACCCGGAGCTTTGACGGCGCAGACGTTGAGCGTCCCGCGCAGCTTGTTGACGACGAGCGTGGCGAGCGCTTCGCCCTCGACATCCTCGGCGATGATGAGCAGCGGCTTACTCATCTTCGCGATCTGCTCCAAGAGCGGGAGCAGGTCTTTCATCGAGCTGATCTTCTTTTCGTGGATCAGGATGAGCGGGTTGTCGAGCACCGCCTCCATGCGCTCGGGATCGGTCACGAAGTAGGGCGAGAGATACCCGCGGTCGAACTGCATACCCTCGACGACTTCGAGCGCCGTCTCCATCGTCCGCGACTCCTCGACCGTGATCACGCCGTCCTTGCCGACCTGCTGCATCGCTTCGGCGATCAACTCGCCGATGGTCTTGTCGCCGTTCGCGGAGATCGTGCCGACCTGCGCGATGGCTTCGCCCTTCACAGGCTTCGCCATCCGCTTGATCTCCTCCGTGACCTTCTCGACAGCCTTATCAATCCCGCGCTTGAGAGCCATCGGGTTCGCGCCCGCCGCGACCGTCTTGACGCCCTCGCGGAAGATCGCCTGCGCGAGCACGGTCGCCGTCGTCGTGCCGTCGCCCGCGATGTCGGAGGTCTTCGAGGCGACTTCGCGCACCATCTGCGCGCCCATGTTTTCGAGCGAGTCTTTCAACTCGATCTCTTTGGCGACGGTCACGCCGTCCTTCGTGATCGTCGGCGATCCGTACTTCTTGTCGAGGACGACGTTGCGACCTTTCGGTCCGAGCGTGATCTTCACCGCGTCGGCGAGCTGGTTGACGCCGCGCAGGATCGCCGCGCGCGACTCCTCACCGTGAATAACTTGCTTTGCCATGTCTCTTCCTTCTCCTCACTCAGAAATTATTTCTCACACGAAAAGGCGGCTGCGTCTCACCCTTGAGAGACTACTTGCCGCCCTTCTTGCCGCTCGCGTGCGCGCCCGCGCGCTCGATGACGCCGAGGATTTCGTCCTCGCGCATGATGAGGTACTCCTCGCCGTCGAGCTTGATCTCGGAGCCCGAGTACTTGCCGAACAGCACGCGGTCGCCCTTCTTCACGTCGAGCGACTGGCGCTTGCCGTCCTCCTTGTACTTGCCCTCGCCGACGGCGATGACCTCGCCCTCCTGCGGCTTCTCCTTGGCGGTGTCGGGGATGATGATGCCGCCGCGCACCTGCTCGCCTTCCTCTATGCGTCGCACGATCACGCGGTCGTGCAGGGGTCTGATGTTCGTAGCCATTGCTTTCTCCTTTCGCCTCTGTCGGAATTCTCTGAAGTCTTGATGACGACAAAACTCGTCTCAACTCTTATCACCCGCCCCGCGCGACTGCTACGCCGACGCGCACACAAAAACGCGCGACTGATCTACGAGAGATTTCAGCCGGCTTGAGTCCTCGCTTGCGGGGCGAGATGAAAGATTATATTGAGACTCGGCGGGTTGTCAACGTCGGCTTTTTTCACCGGAAATACGCGATTTCCAGCCCCTTCGCGCGCCTAGCCGCGCCTGCGCTTCGCGGGTATCTTGGGCGCGGGGCGATTCTCCGTGCGGTAGGCGGCGACGCGCTTCGAGAGCGTGTTGCGGTGGATGCCGAGCGTCGAGGCGGTGTGCGAGAGGTGCTCCTTGTGGCGCGTGAGCGCCTTCTGGATGTAGAGCTTCTCGAACTCGGCGAGCGCCTCGTCGAGCATGATCCTCCCGTCAAGCATCTCGTCAATCAACGCTTCGAGGCGGGCGCGCATCTGCATGGTTTCTCCCAGAGGTCTCACGAATGAAACTGCTAATGCCCCGCGTGTTCTCGCGGGCGAACTGTCCGCGTCGAAAATTTTACGAACGGACTCAAGCGGTCAGCCGACGGTACTCTGTGAGGAAGCGCGCGCGGATGTCAGTCGAAGTGATTA
>JAIVGV010000351.1 GCA_020201365.1 Acidobacteriota bacterium | reverse complement strand
ACCCAGGAGCAGGTTGTTCGATCTCGAGCACGCGACTGCTAACGCGGCGGCGCAGGAGCAGGCGGGGGCGAGAAACTTAGTCAGCCTCATTTCGATCTTCACGATCCGGCTCACGCGCCGTCGTCCGTGCGCGGGCGGCGCGCGCGGCTGCGAAGATAGCAGAGGCGGCGCGCGGATACTAGTAAGCCCACGCGCCGAGGGCGTAGCTGCGCGTGCAGAGGTAGTTGAGGTAGAGGAGGCAGCCGAAGAGCAGCAGGCGCGTCGGCAGCGGCAGCCGCGCGGTCAGGTCGCCGAGCAGGAAGAGCGCGGGGAAGAGCACCGCGCCGTACCTGTAGGTGTTCAGTAGCTGACCCATGTACGGCAGAGACCACAGCGAGAGCAGCGCGTAGAGTGCGAGCGCGAACTCGCGCCGGAGCAGAAGGACGACCGCCGCGGCGTTGAGGACGAAGAAGAAGAAGTGGTGCAGGTAGTGCTCGCCGTTCCAAGCCTGCCCGGGGTTGGCGAACCAGAACGTGGCGACGTACCCGCGCGCCGTCGAGACGCTCCCCCAGAACGCGAGCTCGTGCGTTGACTTCAGCGGGTCGCCGGTCTGCCAGAACTGGTAAGCGGGGTAGAGCGCGAAGAGGAGGAGACTGATCGAGCCGCTCGCGGAGAAGACGAGAGCCCGCCTTCGCAGATCGCGCTGGAGCAGCGCGCCGTCGAGCGCGACGGCGACCGCGACGAAGACGCCCTGATTCCTCGTCAGCGCGCTCAAGCCAGCGAAGACGGCGGCGGATTTCCAGCGACCCGTGCGCGAGGCGAAGAGCGCCGCGAAGGAGAGCAGCAGGAAGAGCGCCTCCGTGTGGTGCGAGTGGAAGACCCAGGAGCCGGGCCACAGAAGGAAGAAGAGCCAGCCCCAGACGCCCGCGGGCTTGATCGCTTTGAGCCCCGCGTCGTCGGACGGGGCGAGTCGTGACTGCGCCGCGCAGAAGGCGACGAAGCAGAGCGTCGAGAAGATCGCGCCCGCGATCTCGGGTCTCGACGCGAGACCCGTCGCGCGCGCGAGCAGCGCGACGGCGAGCGGGTAGAGCGGGTAGAAAGCCCACTCGTGCCCGAAGTAGCCGCGCTCGATGATCAGGTCGTAGTGCCACGCGTCCCAGTACTCGAACATCGAGCGCACGTCCCGGGGCCACGGGTAGCGCGACGGCTCGGTGTGGGCGGCGACGAGCCAGACGGCGGCGTGGAGCGCGAGGAAGATCGCGGACGCGACGAGGACGGTTCGCGGTCGGAGCGCGTGCGGCTCGCGTCGGCGGGCGCGCGGCTGGGCGGCCGTCGCGTCTTGTTCGTTCGTCATCCTCGGTGCCCTAGCCGCTCGGCTTCGGTCGCTCCCGCCCGCGCCCCGGCTAACGCCAGTCGTCAATCAGATAGACGCCGGGTCGGTTGTAGCCCGCCTCGTTGGGTCGCTCCATCGCCACGCCTTGCACGTCCGTCTTGAAGCCGCGCGCGAGCATCAGGCGGTAAGCCTCGTGGCGAGCCGTGTTGACGCCCGCGACGAGGCGCTGTGCGCCGTGCGCCGCAGCCAACTCCTCGCAGGCGTCGAGCAGGCGCGCGAAATCCCGCTCCGCGTCCTCGCCCGGACGCGCCGCGCCGAACTTGACGTAGCACGCGCCCGATCCGGCTTCCGTCCCCGCCCCGCAATGGCAGACGGCGAGCCCCGCGAGCTTGCCCTCGCCCGACAGCAGCACGGTCTCTCCGAGCTTCTGATCCGCGACCGCGCGAATCTCGCGCGCGAGGTCGAGCCCCTCGTAGATCGCGCCGGTCAGCTCGCGGCAGGCGCTCAAGGTTTCGTCTCGCTCGCCGGGCGGCACTTCGGAGAAGCGCGACCACGCGGGCGCGACACCGGCGCGCGCGGCGACCGGCTTCGACATGAGGGCGGTCAGGAAGCGGGGCCAGAAGCCGAACTTCTGGTAGAGGCCGACGTGCTTCTGGCTGTGCGGGAAGGTGAAGAGCCCCGCGTGGCGCGTGCCCCACTTGTCGAAGAGCCCGACGACGGGCTGCATGAGACTCTTGCCGACGCCGCGATCCCAGAAGTCCGGGCGGATCGTGAGCGGTCCGAAGAAGCCGACGCTGCCCCAGCCGGTCGCGAAGTTCGAGCCGACGAGTTCGCCGCCGACTTCCGCGGCGAACGCCGCCGACGGGTCGGCGCGCCAGCGCGTGCGCACGTAGTCGGCGTCGCCCATGAAGGCGGTCGGATCGGGCAGACCGATGAACGTGCCGAAAGCGAGCCGCATGACGCGATCCGCGGCGGGCAGATCGTCCTCGCGCAGCGGGCGCACCGTGATCTCTAGTTTCGTCCTCTCTTCAGGCTGTGTCTGTGGCTGCATGATTGCTCCCTCCCTTGTTCTATTTATGCGGGCGGGCGAAGCCCCGCGTTCGAATTGATAAGCGCGACGTGACGTGCCGCGCCGCCGACTCGGAATAATAACGGGGAGACTCCGGCGCGCGTCAGCCGACCGCCGTGCGATCTTTTTCGCGCTCGCGCTCGAAAGACTCCGCGAGTTCCGTGGGCAGGCGCAGGACGCGCTCCCAGCCTGAGTCGTCTTCGAGCGAGCGGCGGGCGAGTTCGTCGCGAAGCGCGCGCAGGCGCGGGCTTAAGGAGCGCGGGTAAGTGTCGAGCGAGCGGAAGCGCGCGCGCTGCTCTTCGACGAAGGCTTTCTGCTTCTTGATCGAGGGGACGACGGCGTGGCGCCCCTCCTCGAAGAAGGGGAAGAGGAGTCGCTCGACGCGGACAGCGCCGGGGATCGAGACCTCCTCGTCGTCGAGCCCCGTCAGATCGCCGACGTAGTAGCCCTCTCGGTCAACGCCGCGGAAGACTTGGAGGCGACCCGGCAGCGTTGACTTCTCGGGGTTGTCGGAGACCTTCATCGTCGGGCGACCTTCGATGAGGCACTCCTTAAAGATCACGCCCGCGATGTTCCTGACCTCGCCCGACAGCTTCGTGCCGACGCCGAAGCCCGCGACCTCCGGGAACTCGCGCACGATCTCCGTGACCTTCTCCACGTCCAAGTCGCCCGTGAGCACGGGCATCAGCCCCGTGAGCCCGTTCGCTTCGAAGAAGCGGAGACACCACGCGCCCAACTCCGCCAAGTCGCCGGAGTCAACGCGGAAGCCTTTGAAGGCGCGCCGCCGTGCTGCGCTCGAAGTCGCAGCCATCGCGGCGTGGACGGCTCCGAGGCGCACGTCAATCGTGTCGAGAAGGAGCGTCGTGCCCTGCGGGTTGGCGTCGAGCCAGCGCTCGAAGGCGACCTGCTCGAAGTGTTTCGGCTTGCCCGTGCGCGGCTCGATCTCCGGCTCGTACATGAACTCGACGAACGCCTGCTGCCAGAAGTGCGCGGCTGTTCCGACCGCCGGGATGTCGAGGCGGTGCGCCGCCTCCATGTTCGAGGTGTCGTTGAAGCCGCCGATGAAGGCGTAGGTCGCCACGTCCACGCCGCGCTCGATGTCGCCGTTGCGCCGCAGGCTGAAGTCGGAGAGCCAGCGGTCGCCCGCCGCCGCGCGGAACTGCATGGCGAGCGCGGCGGTGGTCATCGGCAGATCGAAGGCGTGCTCGAACTTGATCTCCTGCGCCTGCGTCAAGCCGAACGCGCCCGTGATGTCGGCGAACGGCTGCGCGGCGAAGACGATCGTGCCCGGTCGCACGGCGCGGATCGCGCCGACGAAAGACATGTCCTCGACCGCCTTGGCGAAGCGTTCGAGCCCGCCGCGATCCTGTTCGAGGAAGCGTATGCGCGGGCGGTCGAGCTGGCTGTCAACCAAGAGGCGCACGAGCCGCTCGTGACCGAGGCACGGCGCGTAAGGGAGCTTGCGCTGCGAGACGTAGAAGGTCGCCTGCGCTTCGCTCAGGGGCTTGTCGTGCAGGCGCGCGGCGTCCTTGTAGGCGGCGTCGCCCATCGTCGCGTGGTAGCGATCAATGTTGAGCGTGCCCATCGTTCAGCGTCCGGCGCTCCTCGCGCGCGGCAGGTTGACGAGCTGGTTGATGCGACCGCGCACGGCGCTCACCAAAACGTGCCGCTCTTCGGGCGTGTAGTTCGCGGCGCGGAAGACGTTGTAGAGCTGCAGGTCGGAGAGCTGCGCGAGGAGCGAGCCGATCCAGCGCGCGTCCTCGACGCGCACGTCGTCGAACATGCCGCTCTTCTTCCCCTGAAACTCGAAGTTCACGCGACCGTCGTCGCGCACGCCCTCGACGAAGCGGTCGTGGCTGAAGCCTTCGGGGTCGTTGCGGCTGCGCGTGATGCGCCAGAAGACGGGCAGACCGCCGGTCTTGCCGAAGGTCGCGCCGAGGTCGCTGATGACGTAATCAAGCTCCGACCTTCCGCCGCGGCGAGTTTGCAGCAGGACGTTGTTCGAGTCCTTCACGTCCCAGTTGTTGATGAGCACCATCAGAGTCTTCAAGCCCTGAAACTCGCGCGTCCCCGTGAAAGGGTTTTTGTCCCACTTCCACTCGCCCGCGCGCTTCACGCCCGCGGGTCGCGCCTCGAAGCGGACGTTCGTGAAGCCGTCGCCCTCGCAGCGCTCCGTGTCTTTCGGCAGCTTCGCCGCGCCGCGCAGGTGCGCGCACGGCAAGAGGTAGTTGATCTCGGTCGCGTAGCCGACCGCCCACAGCAGACGCACGGCGGCGGTCTCCGACTGCGCCTCCTTCCCCACCTTCGCCACCCACGTGCGACCGGCGGCGTCGCGCACGCGGAACTTGGGCGAGTAGCCGCCCTCCTCCGTCTTGATCACCGTGACGCGACGCAGCGACGCGCGAGTGACGCCGCTGGCGGGTCCCGTGAAAGTGTCGCGCGCGGAGACCGCGCCGGGGTCGCGCCAGAGCACGGGCACGCCGCGCGGCGGCGTCTTGTCCTTCTTCGACTTGGCGCGCGCCTCGCCGCCCTGCGCGACGCAGAGGAGCGCAGCCGCGAGCGCGACAGCGAGCGTGCCTGTTTTGGTTCGCGTGAACCGTCCGGTCGTTGGCGTGAACAAAGAGACCTCCTCGGCTGCGGGGCTGGTTTTCTCTCGCGGGGATAAAGTTTCGCTCAACGGCTTATAGCGAGAATGCGACCGCCTTTGCAAGTCCGGGGCGCGCGCTCTGCCGCCCGCCGCGATGTGTGGCGGTTTGTCATGCGCGACAAAACAGCCACAGCCGCGGCGCGCTCGCGGCGCACGGCGCGGCGCGCGGAGACGCGAAAGTCGCGGGGAAACGCGTCTTCGGCGAGTCGCGGCGCGGTGCGGCGCGCTGTGGTCTCAGTCTTGCAACCGGGTCGGGGCGAATCCCCGCCGGTCTTTGCGCCGGACAACACCAGCACCATTAAGAGAAGGAGCAGACGATGAAGAACACACTGAAGAAAACCGCGCTGGCTCTCGCGCTCGCGCTCACGGTCGGCGCGCCCGCGGCGGTCGCCAAGGGCAGGAAGTCGAAGCCGAGCGCCGAGCACGTCGCGGCGGTCAAGAAGTGCAAGGACGACTACGCGGCGGCGGTCAAGGACGCCAAGACGAAGAAGGGCAAGGAGCGCAGCGCGGCGATGGCTGCGGCGAAGGCTGCCGAGAAGCAGTGCATCGCCAACGCGCCGAAGTAAGCCACGCGCGGGCGACACAGCACGCGGCAATCAAGCGTGCCTAACAGAGGAGGGGCGGGGCGCACCGACCGAGCGTCCCGCGCCCTCCTTTTTTTCCACCGCGGGGCTGCGCGGCGCGCGTCCGCGTCGGGCGGCGACGCGTGGGGGTTTGACAGCGCGGCGGTCGTCGCTTAAAACTTCTCGCCATGCCCGTCCCGAAATTCCTGCTGCGAGGTTTCCGCCGCCCGCGCGAGGTGGTCGCGCCCGCGCTCGGCACACTGGAGCGCGAGGTCTTGGAGTGCCTCTGGCGGCGCGGCGAGGCGAGCGTGCGCGACGTCCACGCCGCCTTCGGCGAGGCGACCGCCTACACGACGCTGATGACCACGCTCGACCGGCTCTTCCGCAAGGGTCTGCTCACGCGCCGCAAAGAGGGGCGCGCCTTCCGCTACGCGCCGCGCGTCACGCGCGAGGAGTTCGAGCGCGGCGTGCGCGAAGACCTGCTCGAAGGTCTGCTGGGGCAGGACGCCGAAGGCGCCGAGCCCGTCCTCTCCTACATCGTCGAGCGCGTCGGCGAGCGCGACCGCGCGCTGCTCGACCGCCTCGACGAGATGATCAAGACGAAGCGCCGCGAACTCAAGCGCAAGCCCTGACGCCGGACGAGCGCCGAGGCGCGCCGGGGCGAACGGCGCGCGACGCCGCCCGCCCGGAAGCGACCGAAACGATGACCTACTACCTGATCGGCATCTGCGCGCTGCTCGCCGCGTTCTTCGCCGCGAACGCCGCCGGCTCTCTCGCCGCGGCGTGCGCGTGGCGCGCGGCGCGCGCGCTCGCCGCGCGGCGGCTCTCGTCAGCCGCGCGCGCCGATCTCGCCTTCGCGCTGCGCACCGCGCCGACCGCGCTCGCCGCCGCCTTCACCGCGGCGCTGCTCGCGCCCGCCTACTTCGCCAACGAGCCCGCGCACACGGGCGAGGCGGTCTCGGCGAAGCTCGCCGCGCTCGCGCTTCTTTCCGCCGCGGGGTTCGCCGCCGCCGCGTGGCGCTGCGCCGCCTCGCTCGTCGCCACTCGCCGCGTGAGTAGTTCGCTGATGCGGCGCGCGACGCCGTTCGCCGCGGGCGGCGCGGGCGTCGCCGTGATGAGGGTCGAGCACAGGCTCCCGCTCGTCGCCGTCGTCGGCGTCTTCCGCCCGAAGGTCTTCGTCGCGACGAGCGTCTTCGACGCGCTCGGCGAGGACGAGCTTCGGGCGGCGGTCGCGCACGAGCTGGGTCACGTCTCCTCGCGCGACAACCTCAAGCGCACGCTCATGCGCGCCTGCCGCGACGCGCTGCCCGCCGCGCCCTTCGCGCGCGCGTTGGAGCGCGCGTGGGACGAAGAGTCCGAAGGCGCGGCGGACGAGTTCGCCGCGCGCGCGGGCGGGGCGCAGGCGGCGGTCGCGCTCGCCTCCGCGCTCGTCAAGATCGCGCGCCTGATGCCCGCGGAAGGCTTCGACAAGCGCGCGGCAATCGCGCTCCTCGTTGACGGCGGGGCGGGCGTCGCCGGGCGCGTTGACAGGCTTCTCAACATCGCCGACGAGCCGGCGACCGGCGCGCGAAGCTCACGCCCGAACCTCCGCCGCCACGCCGCCGCCGCCTGCACGCTCGTCGCCTTCGCCGCCGTCGCGCTCCTCGCCGCGCAGCCCCACGTCACGCGCGCGCTCTACTCCGCGCTCGAACACGTCGTCTCCGCGCTCAGCTAACCATTCATCAACAGGATCGGTCTTCAGTCGAAGACGAGGTGGACGCCCGCCTGCTCCACGGGGATGAAGGTCGGTTCGACTGCGAACACCTGCCGGATGCGTTCGGCTGTGAGCACGTCGGGGGCTGAGCCCGCCGCGACGACGCGCCCGCCGTCGAGCAGCACGAGTTGATCCGCGAAGCGCGCGGCGAGGTTGAGATCGTGGACGACGCCGACCGTGACGACGTCGGACGCGTCGGTGAAGGCGCGCACCTTCTTCATGAACTCGATCTGGTGGCGGATGTCGAGGAACGTGAGCGGCTCGTCGAGGAACAGGTAGCGGCACGGCGCGCGGGGCGATGAAGAATCAGAAGGCGCGTGCGCGGCGTCGCGCGCGTCTGCGCCCGCTCTCGCGTCGTCCGCGCGCCAGAGTTGCGAGAGGACGCGGGCGTAGTTGACGCGCTGTCGCTCGCCGCCGCTCAAAGTCTGGTAGTCGCGCGCGGCGAACTCGGTCACGTCGAAGAACTCCATCACCTCATCCACGATCTTTTCATCGGCGTGTCCGGGGCGCGCGCCGAAGTGCGGGT
>JAIVGV010000240.1 GCA_020201365.1 Acidobacteriota bacterium | reverse complement strand
GGGCTGGGTCGTCTCGGTGACGCCGAGCGGCGGGTGGGTTCCGGCGGTCATCGCGGGGCGCACGGGGGTGGGCTTGAGCCAGCGCGCGCAGAGCTTCGTCACCGACGCGGCTGACAACCCGTTCAACGTCATCGAGCCGGGAAAACGCCCGCGCGTCACGCTCACGCCGACGCTCGCTTTGAAAGACGGAAAGCCCTACCTCTGCTTCTCCGTGCAGGGCGGCGACAGCCAGGACCAGAACCTGCTTCAGTTCTTCTTAAACGTCGTCGAGTTCGGCATGACCGTGCAGCAGGCGACCGAGGCGCCGAACATCAACAGCTTCCAGATGAGCAGCTCGTTCGGCAACCACGAGTCGCGCCCCGGTAGAATACTGCTCGCCGAGTCAATGCCGCCGTGGGTGCGCGCCGAGCTTAAACGGATGGGCTACGACGAGACCTTCGAGGAGCGCACCTCGGGTCCCATCAACGCCATCATGCTGGATCAGAAGCACGGCTCGATGTGGGGCGGGTCGAGTAACCACGGCGAGGACTACGGCATCGCCTGGTAGCCGCGCCCTCCCGCTACAACTTCTCAAAGTACAGCTCGTCAACGTAGCACCAGCCCCACTCCTCGCCGGGCTGGAACGATTTGATGACGGGGTGCGAAGTCGCCTTGTAATGCTTCGTCGCGTGGCGGTTCGGCGAAGAGTCGCAGCAGCCGACGTGACCGCACGTCAGGCACAGGCGCAGGTGTACCCACGTGTCGCCGATCTTGAGACAGTCCTCGCACCCTTGCGCGCTCGGCGTCACTTCGCGAATCTGCCCGGCGTGCTCACAGTAGTCCACCGCCACACCACCTCACGTTTGGACGAACGACGCCGACGCGATCCGCGCGGCTTCAACGTCCGCGCACGCGCTTCTTCGTCTTCGCCGCCTTCGCACCCTTCGCCTTCGTCGCAGACTTAGTCTCCTTCGTCGTCGCGGCGGTGCGGTGGCGCTGCTGTCGCGCCTCGAGCTCGCGCGTGATCTCCTTGAAGTGTGCGCGCGAGAGGCGGACGAAGGTCTGCATGACGGGCGGCTGGTAGCCGCCCGACAGGTACGCGAAGCCCAGCTCCGAGTTGATCTGCGCGCCCTCGATCCACCAGCGCACGAGCCTGCCGTCGGCGATCTCCTCGACCGCCGACTGGTACGGCACGATGCCGACGCCCATCCCGCGCTCGACCATCTTCTTGATCGAGTTCGTCCGCGCCAGCTCCATCGCGACGCGCGGCTTCAAACCAGCCTGCTCGAAAAACTCGTCAATGAGCCGCCGCGTGTTGCCGCCCCGCTCGCCCAGGTTTAACCTCTCGCCCGCGAGCGCGTAGGCGCTCACGACGCGCTGCCTGGCGTTCGGGTGCTCCGGGCTCGCAATCGCGATCAGCTCGTCGCGCAGCAGCAGCTCCGTCTGCACGCCGCGCGCCTCGACGGGCAGCGAGACGAACGCGATGTCGAGATCGCCCGCGACGATCTGTTTGACCAGCGACTCGCTCGTGCCCGAAACGACGGAGACCTCCGCGTGCGGGTGCTCGCCGTGCAGCTCGTGCAGGATTTGCGGCAGCGGGTCGGAGCTGAACATGGCGGACGCGCTGCCGACCCGCAAACGCCCGTGCGTCGCGCCCGACAGCTCCGCCATCTCGGCGAGCGCGCCGTCGTGCTCGCGCAGGATGCGCTGCGCGTGCTCAAGCAGGCGCTCGCCCGCCTCGGTCAGCACGCAGCGGCGCGGCGTGCGGACGAACAGCGGCAAGCCCACCTCCTCTTCGAGCTGCTTGATCTGCATGCTGATCGCAGCCTGCGTGACGTGGACGCGCGCCGCCGCCGCCGTGAACGTGCGCGCCTCGGCGATCGCCGCGAGCGCCCTCAGTTGCCGAATCTCCATCCGTGCCTCGTTATCACTGACGGTTATCGAGGAAATAAAATCTTTTAGTTTCCATTATACGTCAACCCTCCCTACAATCAACCCGAATTTGCGACCCGGCGCCACCGAGCTTCGCCGCGCCGCCGGGAAAACTCCCCTCGCGGGTTAGAGATGACGGCTAGACCCCAGCCACACGAACGCGGGCGCGCGCCGCAGAAGTTCGCCTCGCTCACGCTGGGCGTGGACGGCGGCGGCACGAAGACGCAAGCCGTCCTCGCCGACGAGAAGGGGCGCGCCGTGGGCGAGGGG
>JAIVGV010000350.1 GCA_020201365.1 Acidobacteriota bacterium | reverse complement strand
ATGTTCGTCCAGTGGTATCTCCACCGCTTCACGGGCGCGAGCCCATTCTCCTTCGTCGCGCTCGACATCAAGTCCTACGCGATGGCGGTGCTGAAAGTTGATTTCCTCTCCGTCGTCAAGTCCAACATGCCCCGCCGCTGGTTCGACGACTCGCTCCCGCACACGCACAAGGCGCTCGACGACGCCACCGAGCAGGGCTCGCTCTTCTGCCGGATGCTGGCTGAGAACTTAAAGAAGGGTTAGCCACAGGGGGCGCAGAGGGAAACGATGAAGTCGGAACGCTGAAGGATGAAGTGAAAGCGCGGGAACGCTAGAGCAGAAACGCGGAACGATGAACTGAAGGCGAGACGCCTTCAGTTCATCGTTCCGCGTTCATCGTTCATCGTTTGTCTTTACTGGTCGCGCCAGTCGGGCAGGCGACCCGGCGTCCACGGCGCGCCAGCGGCTTCCATCTGCTTCTCAAGGTTGCGCAGGTCAACGTCAACGAGCTGCCGCAGCTGCGCGAGCACGCCCTCGAACTCCTGCGCGGCGACGCGGTACTGCTCCTCCTGCGTGCGCGTCGGGCGCGAGAGCGTCGCGCTCTCGTCGCCGATGATCGAGAAGACGCGATCCGAGATCGAGGGCGGCGTGTTCTCGTTGTGTCGCTGTAGCACCGTATCGCCGCGGAGCTGCCTCATGATCTCGCCCGCGCGGTCGTCGAGGCGCGTCGCCTCGTTGATCATCTTGTTGCCGGGGTCGGGCGTGTTCAGGAGCGCGCGCTTGATCGCGGCGAGGCGCGGGCGCAGCGCCTCGCCCGTGTTGAGCGCGCCGGTGACGGCTCGCTGCAGGCGCGTCACCTTCTGCTGGAACGCGACGCGCGCGTCCCTGTCAGCCTGCGTCATCCCCTCGCGCTCCTCGACCGTGACCTCGAACGTCTGCGGCGTGCCGACCGACGTCATCACGCCGCCCGCGCGCTTCGCCATCGAGACCTTGTACGTGCCCGGAAGCACGAGCGGACCTGAAGGACCGCCGCCGAACTGACCGCCGCCGCCGCCACCTCCGCCGCCGCCTTCCTCGCCGCCGCCCCCCGGAGGCGGAGCCGTGACGATGGGCGGCGCGTAGCGCAAATCCCAGTTGACGCGCGAGAAGCCCGCGCCGACGGGACCCGTGATGCGGCGCACGATGTTGCCCGAAGAGTCCGTGATCGTGAAGACCATCGCGGGAGCCTCTTCCTCCTCCTCGGCGCGTAGCTGCTCCGCCGTGACCGGCGCGGGCGGCTGTTGGCGTCGCTCCGCCGCGCGTTCAGACTCCTGCCTGATCTGCCGTCGCGTGCGGATCGCTTCTTTCAGGTAGTAAGTGAACGTCGCGCCGTAGGGCGGGTTCTCGGCGTTGAAGTAAGACTCGCCCTGGAAGCTCTTGCCGTTGCCGCCGATGGGCTGCGCCTGGATGTACATCAGCGTGTTCTTGACGGGGAACAGGATCGAGTCCTGCGCGAGCATTTCGGGCTTCAGGAGACGCAGCGGCGTGTAGTTGTCGAGGATGTAGATGCCGCGACCGAACGTGCCGACGACGAGGTCGTTCTCGCGCCGCTGGATCGCGATGTCGTGGACGGCGATGGTCGGCATCCCGCCTTTGAGCTGCACCCACTTCGCGCCGCCGTCGAGCGAGAACCACAAGCCGTACTCCGTCCCGGCGAACAAGAGGTTCGGGTTGACGTGATCCTCGTTGACGGCGAGCACGGGTCCGTTTTCGGGGAGGTTCGACGCGATGGAAGTCCAGGTGCGACCGGCGTCCGTGCTCTTCAGGAGGTAGGGCTTGAAGTCAGCGTTCTGGTGGTTGTCGAACGCCGCATAGACCGTGTTCTCGTCGTGGTTCGAGGCGAAGAGTCGGCTCACATAGGCGTGTTCGGGGATGCCGGGGAACGTGTCAATCCTGCGCCAGTTGCGCCCGCCGTCTTCGGTGACGTTGACGAGCCCGTCGTCCGTGCCGACGTAGATCAAACCTTCTTTCTTCGGCGACTCCGACAGAGCCGAAGCGTTGCCGTAGAAGGCGGTCGAGGCGTGGCGCGCGACGGCGTCAACCGACCAGACGCGACCCATGACGGGCAGGATGTCGCGGTTCAGCCCGCGCGAGAGCTGCCCCGAAACGACGCGCCAGGAGTCGCCGCGGTCGTCGGAGCGGAAGAGGCGGTCGGCGGCGAAGTAGAGGCGCGTGTGCAGGTGCGGGCTGATGATGAAGGGCGAGTCCCAGTTCCAGCGCAGAGGCTCTTCGCCCTTGCCGATCTCCGGCTGGATGCCCATGCGCTCGCCCGTGCGCTTGTCGAAGCGCGAGAGCGCGCCGTTCTGGTACTCGGTGTAGATCGTGTTCGGGTCGGTCGGGTCAACCTGCGTGCGGAAGCCGTCGCCGCCCAGGGTGACGAACCAGTCGGCGTTGACGATGCCGTTGGCGTTGCGCGTGCGCGAGGGGCCGCCGAAGTTGAAGTTGTCCTGCGCGCCGCCGAAGACGTTGTAGAAGGGCGTGGCGTTGTCGGTCGTCACGTCGTAGAGCTGCGTGACGGGCAGGTTGCTCTTGAAGTTCCAAGACGCGGCGCGGTCCCAGCTCTCATAGACGCCGCCGTCGCAGCCGACGAGGTAGTGGTTCGTGTTGTCCGGATCGATCCAGATGTCGTGGTTGTCAACGTGCTTCGATCTCTCGCCCAAGGGGCGCAAAGTGCGACCGCCGTCGTCGGAGACTTGGATCAGGACGTTCATCACGTAGATGCGATCAACGTCTTTCGGATCGGCGACGATGCGCGCGTAGTACATCGCCGTCACGTCGTAAGGGTTGCGCCGCTCCCAACTCTCGCCCCTGTCGGAAGAGCGGTAGATGCCGCCGCGGTTGTCCGCCGCCTCGACGACGGCGTAAACGACGTTCGTGTCGGCGGGCGAGATGTAGAGACCGATGCGACCGACGTCCACGTTCGCCGGAAGCCCCGCGCGCACGCGCTTCCACGTCGCGCCCGCGTCCGTTGACTTGTAGATGCCGCCTTCGGGCCCGCCGTCAATCAGCGTCCAGTAGTGGCGTCGTCGCTGGTAGGCTGCGGCGAGGATCGTGTCGGGGCTGTCCGGATCGATCACGACGTCCGTGACGCCGGTGTTCTCGCTGATGCTGAGGACGTTCTTCCAAGTCTTGCCGCCGTCGGTGGTCTTGTAGAGCCCGCGGTCGCCGCCCGGTCCCCAGAGCGGACCCTGCGCGGCGACGTACACGACGTTCGAGTCGCGCGGATCAATCGCGATGCGACCGATGTGCTCCGACTTTTTGAGCCCGACGTTGCGCCAAGTCTTGCCGCCGTCTTCCGACTTGTAAACTCCGTCGCCGTAGGAGACGCTGCGCTGCGAGTTGTTCTCGCCCGCGCCGACCCAGACGTTCAGAGGGTTCTTCTGATCGAGCACGATCCAGCCGATGGAGTAAGAGCCCTCGCCGTCGAAGACCGAGCGGAACGTCGTCCCCCCGTTCTCCGTCTTCCACACGCCGCCCGACGCCGTCGCGACGAAGTAGTGGCTGTGATCTTTCGGTTCAACGGCGAAGCCGACGACGCGGCCGGAAGTGAACGCGGGGCCGATCGAGCGCAGGCGCAAGCCCGCGAACGTCGGCGCGGACATCGGCTCAGGCTTGCGCGGCTCCTCCTGTCGGCGCGCTTCGGCGGCGGGCTTCGCTTCGGTCGCCTGCTGCTTGGAAGCGTCCTCCTGCTGCTTCTTCTCGGCTTCGGTCTTCTGCGCCTCGTCGCGCTTCGCGTCTTCCGCGCCCTTCTTCTCAGCCTTCTTCTCCTGATCCTGCGCGCGCGCGGGCGGCGCGGCGAAGGTCGTGAAGATCATCAATGCGGAGAGCAACGCGGACAAAGTTCTCGAAAATTGCTGACGGCTCGATCTCATGCGAGTGGACTCCTGTTTCGGTGTGGCGGGTTCGCGCTCTAGATTTCATCGGGTCGCTTGCAGCGGGAGCGCGAGCATAGGCAGGGGCACACGCAGTCTCTGACAGGCGGGCGACTGCCTAAGCTTGTCTCTGGGTGCAAAGACGACGTGACAACTGCTGACGGTGCGAGAAAAGCTAACATGATACGCGGAGGCGCGCAAAGAGTTTTCGCGTGGGCGACGTCTCGCCTCTGACTACGCCGCGGGCAAAAGAAAAAGGGCGGCGCTGACGGCTGCCCTTCTTCGCGGGAATAATTTGTTTGATGGCTAGGGACGGAGTCGAACCGCCGACACCCTGATTTTCAGTCAGGTGCTCTACCAACTGAGCTACCTAGCCGGAAATGAGTGAGCAAGTATATGGAGTCGCCGAGAGAAGTGTCAACCGTGATAAGGGTCTGAATTTTTTGTCGGATTAGTCACAAAAAAGCGTTGACAGTTTCGCCAGAGGTAGTATAATCCGGCTCGTCTGGATGTGGCTGGCAGCCACGGTCAGCAGGTCGAAAGACACAACATCCGAGACCGAAGTTAGACGCCCGCCAGTGCCAGCTCGAACGCCGACGCCGCCCCCCGGAATCGCAACCTTCGAGCTGGCACAGCTCTTTTCTCAGCCTTTTTCCCCGAAAATTCATTCGCCGACGCCCGCCCGCGCGTACAACTCTTGAGCCTCGCGCGCAGCCTCTGACGCCACCTCTCGTTCGTCCAGCGTCTTCAGTTCTCCGTCTCGCAACACTATCCGACCGTCAATGAGCACCGTCCGAATGTCGCCGGTCTGCGCGGCATAGACGAGTGTCGAGACCGTGTCGGGGCAAGGCGTCGTGTGCAGCCGCTCGAGCTTGACGACGGAGACGTCCGCGCGCTTGCCCGCCTCGAGACTCCCGATCTCGCTTTCGAGACTGAGTGCGCGCGCGCCGTCTATGGTCGCCATGCGGACGACGCGCGCCGCGTTCAGAGTGTCGGCGCCGTGGACGACCTTTTGGAGCAGCGCGGCGGTGCGCATCTCCGTGAACATGTCTAGGCGGTTGTTGCACGCCGCGCCGTCCGCGCCGAGCGAGACCGAGATGCCGCGCTCCAACATCTCTTTGACGGGCGCGATGCCGGAGCCGAGTTTCAGGTTCGACGACGGACAATGAAGTACGTGCGCGCCCGTGCGCGCGAGTATTTGCAACTCGTCTTCGTTCAGGTGGACGCAGTGCGCGAGCGCGACGTGCGGCGCGGCGAGTCCGAGCGAGGCGAGGTACTCGACGTTTCGCATCCCCGTCTCCTGCCGCACGAGTTCGATCTCAGTCAGGTTCTCCGAGGCGTGCGTGTGGACGATGAGCCCGCGCTCGCGCGCGAGGACGGCGACGCGCTCCAACAACCCGCGCGTGCAACTGACGGCGAAGCGCGGCGCGAAGCAGCAGCGCACGCGCCCCTGCCCGCGCCCGTGCCACTCTTCGGCGAGCGCGAGCGATTCGCTGATGGAGCTTTCGGTCTCTTCGAGCAGCGCGGCGGGCACGTCCGCGCCCGCGTCCATCATGCACTTGCCCACGGTCGCGCGGAAGCCCGTCTCCTCGACGACGCGCAAGACCTCCGCCGTGTGGCCGACCGTCTCCATCGTCAGCGCGCAGGTCGTGCCGCCTTTGATCAGCTCCGCGACGGCGAGCCGCGCGGACGCGCGCACGGACGCTGCCGTGTGCGCAGCCTCCATCAGCCAGACGCGACGCTTGAGCCAATCAATGAGCGGGAGATCGTCTGCCGCGCCGCGGAAGAGCGTCTGGCAGAGGTGGACGTGCGTCTGGACGAAGCCCGGGAGCACCGCGCAGCCGCGGGCGTCAATCACCTCTTCGGCGGTTTGCTCCGTCTCGCCGACGGCGACGATGCGACCGTCGCGGACGAGGAGATCGCCCGCGACGACCGTGTCGCTCGCGTCAACGGTGACGAGCGTTCCGCCTCTGATGAGAATCGAGCCAGTCATCGCGTCTCTGCCGCCTCGCCTTGTCGAATGCGCGCGGAATTATGCCCGTGGGGAGTGCGGCTGTAAAGAAACAAAGATCGAGCCGCGCGCGCCCTCAAACATAGGGCGCGTGCGGCTCGATGTTGATCGCGAGCTGACGGGAGTTACTTCTTCGCCGAAGCCTTCTCGGCTTTCTCTTCCGTCGCCTGCTCGGCGGCTTCGTCAACGACGGGCAGACCGAGGGCGATGCGCACGTCGTTGTTGATGCGTGCGAAGAGCGCGGCGTCTTCCTTCAGAGCCTGCTTCGAGTTCTCGCGCCCCTGCCCGAGGCGCTCGCCCTTGTAGGAGAACCACGCGCCGGACTTCTCGACGACGCGGTTGTTCACGGCGAGGTCGAGCAGGTCGCCCTCGCGCGAGATGCCCTCGCCGTACATGATGTCGAACTCGCACTCGCGGAAGGGCGGCGCGACCTTGTTCTTCACCACCTTGACCTTCGTGCGGTTGCCGACCACGCGGTCGCCGTCCTTGATCGCGCCGATGCGGCGGATGTCGAGGCGAAGGCTTGAGTAGAACTTGAGCGCGCGACCGCCGGTCGTCGTCTCGGGCGAGCCGAACATGACGCCGATCTTCTCGCGAATCTGGTTGATGAAGATGAGCGTCGTGTTCGACGTGGCGACGATTGCCGTCAGCTTCCGCAGCGCCTGCGACATGAGACGCGCCTGCAAGCCGGGGAGCGAGTCGCCCATCTCGCCGTCGAGTTCGGCGCGCGGGACGAGCGCGGCGACCGAGTCAATCACGATCACGTCCACGCCGTTCGAGCGCACCAAGGCTTCGGCGATCTCCAAAGCCTGCTCGCCGGAGTCGGGCTGCGAGATCAGCAGCTCGTCGATCTTCACGCCGAGCTTCGCCGCGTAGTCGGCGTCCATCGCGTGCTCGGCGTCGATGTAGGCAGCCATGCCGCCAGCCTTCTGCGCCTCGGCGACGATGTGCAGCGCGAGGGTGGTCTTGCCGGAAGACTCCGGTCCGTAAATCTCCACGACGCGACCGCGCGGGACGCCGCCGATGCCGATTGCCGCGTCGAGCGAGAGCGAGGTGGTCGAGATCGCGAGCACGTCGGCGACTTCCCGCTCACCGAGGCGCATGATCGATCCCTTGCCGAATTTCTTTTCGATGTTGAGCAGAGCGGCTTCAATCGCCTTGCCGCGATCCGCGCCCAGTTTGCTGTCAGCCATTGTGCCTATCACTTTCTAGTCGTCCTCTCTTCCCGTGCTGAAATTTGTGTCCCCTCCTGGAAGGCGACGAGGAGTATAACACAAACGGCGCAGGAATGGAACGCTGTTTCACGCCTGAAACGAAAACTTTTTTTAGCCCGAAAATGAGGCTTTCGCGAGCCCCGCCCCGACGACAGAGGACTTTGACGGGGCGACGCGGGCGTAAGAATACGCCAACGCCGCGCACCTGTCGAGCGACGATGTGAAAAAATTTTGGTTCATCCGCACATCTGATGACACTGAGATAGAACTGTGGTAGTCCCAAGAACGAGCCTTCATTACATTGAATGAAGCACACGCGCCCGGAGCAGATCAAACCTTGCGCGCCCGTACAGTTGCCTCTTAATCAATTCCAGACGGTTAACCTGTCCTTCCAGCTGACCATTGCTCCATTCATAGCACAGGGCATTCTTCACAGCCTCATAGTCTTCGCCCAACGCCTCATAGTCTTCGCCCGACCCTCGGGCGAAGCTGACGAACTCTTTCAACTTACTCCGCGTGGCAGAGCGCGGCCACGCAATTAAACTTATCTGATGAACGCTCACGCACGATCTGGGTGAACTCTCGGGCTAACACTTTCGCCCTCTCAAGCTGCGGAAAGAGCCGAGACAACTCCTCCTTTGTGGATTGCACTTCCTCATTCAGCTTCTCTGTTTGTTGCAACATCCAGACCGCTTGATTGGGAGAGGGGGCAATGGTCTGGCGGTGGTCGAATGCTCTTCGCTCTCCCGGTGCTCTTACTGTGCAACAGGTGTGGCAGCAAGCGCACGCGTCTGCGCGCAAGATATTCATCCACTTCAGCACTCTCTCTGTGATGGAAGAGCTGAAGCATTGAACCGCGCACCGCCCCTTCTGCTGAAGTTGCCGCTTGGGCAATTTCACAAGTGCCACACGCAAGCTCTCCACGAGCTGCCAGCGGTCTGCCACTTGCACAGCCGTAGGAGCACCGTCGGTTATGCCGTTGGCATAAGTGTTGGAACGATCTCTGGTGCGGACCTCTATTCCGTGAAGTGCTCTGAGCCACGCGCTCAAAAGTCTTGGCTTCACGATCCGGAAGCAGGTCAATCGGACGGCGATTCTCTAAATCAATAAGCAGCGATGCGTATCGTCGGCAGCGGCGGAAGGCGATGTTATCCACGCCGACGATGCGCGGTGTGGCCGTCTTCTCGACTGATCTGGCAGCGGAAGCGCCGCGTATAGAGTTCGAGTTTGTCGGCGACTCCGTGCCACGGCAGGTCTGCGATTATGCGTCTGTAGCTATCTATGCACGCGAGAAGAAGGCAAATGACAGCGCGGGCACGGGCATCTGTCTGCCGTTGAGTGTGCTATCAGAGTAATTGCTTTCAGGGAAGGTCGTATCAGGTCGAGGCGGATGGCTTCGGGGTCGGCAAGTAAAGCGGCGATAGGCGTGCCTTTATAACAGCTCGCCGCCAGCAAACCCTTGACTTGTAGCCCTATCAGCATAGAGTCATCCGCAAGTCTGCTTTTGTATTCAACCGAGCAGTAAGACGTTAGCCGCGAATACTTTTTATCGGAGCTTCCTCTAAATGGTCTCTTCTAATGTGAAGCGATTGCTTCCACTGTGGGGGGCAGTGCTATGCCTCCTCATCACACCCTGCCTGTACGCCCAATCGGTCGCCGACCCCGGCCTCATGGCTGAGATCGCTCGGATCAAGGCAGTAGACAACCACTGCCACTGCGGGCCCGCCGGGGTGGAGCGCGCCGCCAAGTGGCGCGCCGACGATCCGCTGGGTGCGCCGCCTTACCCGGCCGTCGTGCGCCTCCGGGTCGACAACCCCGAGTGGCTGCGGGCGTGGCGCGCCCTCTACGGCTATCAGTCCGGCGACATGAGCGGGCCGCGCGTGCGTGGGCTGTTCGAGACGAAACTGCGCCTGCTGCGCGAGGATGGGGAGCACTGGCCCGCGCTGGTGCTCGACCGCGCGGGCGTCGAGACGGCACTCGTCAACGCCGATGAACTCGGCCCCGGGCAGGCGGGCACGCGCTTCCGCTGGGTGCCATTCGCCGACCCGCTGATCCGTCCTTACAACGGCGGCGAGCGCCTCCACCGGCTGATGCAGAAGGTGCAGGCGGGCACGCGCCCGTCCACGCTCGCCGCCTACACGACCGTCGTCGTCACGCCCACGCTCGAGCGTTGGCGGCGCGACGGCGCAGTGGCCGTGAAGTTCCTCGCGGCTTATCGCCGCGCGCTCGACTTCGCCGCCGTGCCGGAGGCCGATGCCGCGCGCATCTACGAGCAGCAGGCATGCGGCGAGAAGCCTTCTCCGGCCGGGGAGAAGGCGCTGGAAGACTACCTGTTCCGCTACGTCGCGCGCGAGGCGGGGCGCGTCGGGCTGGTCGTGCACATACATACCGGCAACGGCAACGGCCCCTACTTCAACAACGGCAACGCGAACCCGGAGCTGCTCGAACCTGCGCTCGGCGACCCGGCGCTGCAAGGGACGAAGTTCGTGCTGCTCCACGGCGGGTGGCCCTACCACAAGGTGGCGATGGCCATGATGGACAAGCCGAACACCTACGCCGACTTCTCGGCGCAGACCTTCTATCTATCGGCGCGGGCATTGAGCGAGGTGTTACGTGATTGGCTGGAGTGGCAGCCGGAGAAGGTTCTTTTCGGCAGCGACGCTTACTCGGATGAGAACACGCCGCTGGCTGACTGGGAAGAAAAGGAGTGGCTGATGACAACGACGGCGCGCGAGGCGCTGGCACTGGCGTTGACCGGAATGATGAGAGATGGAGAGATTACGCGTCCGCGTGCGATAGAAATAGCACGCATGGTTTTACGCGAGAATGCAATCAAACTCTATCATCTCAAATAGCCGATGATAAAAAACAGCCGTAGTACCTTCGACGGGCGGCATAAGAAGTCATTCGACACGGACGCCCCGATAGAATGTTTCTCATCATGCTTCCTAAAGGCTAGTTTGGATGCCGTTCGCGGGGCGCATCGCAATTCGACGTTAGGCGTTTCCTCTATTGTAAGAGGAAACAAGGTGATATAAGTACCAGTCCAGGAGGAGAGCGAAATGAGAGGACAAGAGAAGGGCTTTTCACGTCGCCAGATATTGGAAATGACGATGGGCATGAGCGGGCTGGCTCTGACGGGCGCAGGCTCGACATTCGCGCAGGGGGCAAAGCGAATGCTCACGCCGGAAGAGAGCATGTCTCCGGCTAGCGATCTTTCCCATACCACAACGACGGGTCGGGTGGTAACTATTGATGCGAAGTTTAGTCCGATTGCCATTAATACGGCGAAGACCGCCGTGATTGTCGTTGATATGCAGAATGACTTCGGTGCTGAGGGCGGGATGTTTCAGCGCGCCGGAATTGATATTTCTATGATTCGAGCCGCCGTTGCGCCGACGGCGAAGACCTTAGCCGCTGCCCGTCAGGAAGGCATTAAAGTCATCTACCTGAAGATGGCGTTCAAGCCCGATCTTTCGGACGCTGGTGCTGCTGATTCTGTGAACCGCGTCAGACACCTTCAGATTATGCACGTCGGAAAGGCCGTCCGTGCGCCCAACGGGGCTGAAAGTCGCATCCTTATCAGAGACACGTGGAATACGGACATTCTCCCGGAGCTGACGCCCAAGACGGAAGACACTGTTCTCTACAAAACTCGCTTCAGCGGCTTCTACCAAACAGAATTGGACGCCATCCTAAAGCGGCTTGGGATTAATTATCTGATCTTTACCGGATGCACCACGAGCATCTGCGTGGAGTCAACGATCAGAGATGCGATGTACAGAGACTTTTTGCCTGTGCTGCTAGCGGATTGTACGGGCGAACCGATTGGGCACGACTTGCCGAGAAGTAACCACGAAGCATCGCTCTTGACTATCCAAACCCTTTTCGGGTGGGTTTCCAGCTCGAATGATTTCATCAAAGGACTTGAAGCTCGCCCCGCGACTAGCAATCTATAGTAGGCTGAAGGTGCAGTCTTTGACGAAGTGTTCTATTGAACCCAACGCACTCATTCAACCGGACGCGGAGTTAGCAATCTTCTCATCGGGAACCTGGACGGTCGCGGCGTTGTCTCCCGCGCCCGGTTAATTCGGGCGGTTAGGGCGCTACTCCAATTCTGGATGGAGGTGATAATGCTCAAGATCGCCGCCGCGGAGACAGAGGAGCAGTACCGACAAGTTCGAGAGCTGATGGCCGAGTACATCGAATGGGACAGCTCCCTAGTCAGACAGCTAGGGCTTGATCCTCAGGAGTTCCTGGACTTCTATTACGGCGCGGGTGAGGAAGCGTTGCCGGGCATATTCGCGCCGCCGGACGGCTGTATTCTCCTTGTCACCTACTCAGGAAAGGCGGCTGGCTGCGGCGCGTTCCACCGGATCACCTCTGACAGTTGCGAGATGAAGCGCATGTATGTGCGCCCAGAGTTCCGTGGGATGGGGATCGGCCTCCGGTTGGCCGAGACCCTTATCGTGGCGGCTCGAGAGGCGGGTTATAGCTCTATGCGGTTGGAGACAACGAAGTTCATGGAGCGAGCCATTGCCCTCTACTCTTCTTTGGGATTCCGTACCTGCCAGCCCTATTACAGCATCCCGCCGAATTTTCGCGGCATTACAGTCTTCATGGAGTTGGATTTGGCTGGGGCGAAATGAGACGGGCGCATCCTGCTCAGTCGGCGAGACCAATAGCCACTGACGGCTTAACATCGCGCTTCGGCAGACGGTCTCTAGCGCGTCCTGCCGCTGAACGCGATAGTTAGGTTGCTTCGTGAGTGTAAATAAAAGCATTATCAGTTGCACGTTAACGGTAGGGGAAATTTGTGGATTCGATCCCAACTGCGGTTGAATTGCAGTCCACACCTAAGGGCAAGTTGCTGCATATCCTCGGTGTGACCTTTGGTCTCGCCGGGGCAATCGGCGGCACAATCGGTGCGGGCATCTTACGCACGCCGGGTTTGGTCGCAGCACAACTCGGGAACGCCAAACTCATCGTTGCCGCGTGGTTAATCGGCGGCATCTATGTTTTTCTTGGCGCAATTTCTGTGGCAGAGTTGGGCGCAAGTCTGCCGCGGGCCGGCGGGTGGTACGTTTATGCGCGGCGAGCGTTTGGAAAATACGCAGGCTTCACCGTCGGCTGGATGGACTGGTTAGGTAATTGTGCCGGGCTGGCGTGGATAGCAATTACCGTAGGTGAGTATTCGGCAGCACTCGCGCCTTCCTTGTTCGGCAGCGTTAAGGCGGTCGCCATTATTGTCATCATCTTCTTTTCGCTAATCCAACTTTGGGGACTCCGTGTCGGTAGTGGCAGTCAGAAATTCCTGAGCTTGGCGAAGGCTCTCGCTTTTATCGCGCTCATTGCCGCTTGCTTCATCTTTGGCGGCAAGAATTCCGATTCAACTTCTACACAAACAGCCTTAGCCCTACCTGCAACAGCGGCAGCATCCTTCATCGCCGTCGTGCTTGCTGTGCAAGCTATTATCATTACTTACGACGGATGGTACACTCCGATCTATTTCGCGGAGGAGTTCGCGCAACCGGCGCGCGACCTCCCGCGCTCGTTAATTGGCGGAGTCCTCTCAATCATCTGTATCTATGTCCTCGTCAACGTGGCGTTGCTCTATGCGCTACCTCTGCCTCAGATGGCGGCTTCAAGCCTGCCTGTGGCAGATGCCGCGCAACTTATCTTTGGCGCACACAGCGGGCAGTTAGTCACTGCGCTGGCGCTTATCTCCCTGTTAGGAATATTAAACGTGGTCATCATGGCAGCGCCTCGAATACTGTACGGATTAAGCCGCGATGACCTGTTTTCATCGAAAGGTGCTGTGGTAAATCGTGGCGGGACACCGGTCGTCGCCTTACTGCTCAGCACCTTGGCGGCCATTCTCCTCGTTGTCACCGGCACCTTTGAGAGAATCCTGGGGATGGCTGCGTTCCTCTACGTCGCAATCTATACGACCGGGTTCGCCGCTCTCTTTGTTTTGAGAAAGCGCGAACCTGAGTTACCGCGACCATTCAGAGCATGGGGCTACCCGTGGACTACCCTGATCGTTTTGCTCGGCTCGCTTGGCTTTCTTGTCGGCGCGATCATCAGTGATACGGCAAACAGCCTCTATGCCGCATTGCTCATCGCGCTCAGCTATCCCGTGTATCTACTCACCAAGAGATTCGGCAAACGTGCTATCGATCATCAAACGTGCGAATGAACCAAAATTTTTCGTCCTGCGGCTGAACATTGCTCCCCCGCGAACCGAGCCTTAGTTCGGCAGCAGCGAGCGCGCGAGCTTTCCGACGCGGCCGACGAGATCGTTGTCGCCCCGATGCTTCTCGATCTCCGCGACGATTGCCGAACCGACGACCGCCGCGTCGGCGTAGCGCCAGACCTCTGCGACTTGCTCACGCGTCGAGATGCCGAAGCCGACGGCGACGGGGAGATCGCTCAACGCGCGCACGCGCGCGACCAGCCGCTGCGCCTCGTCGCTCACGCTCGTGCGCGCGCCCGTGACGCCAGCGCGCGAGACGGCGTAGATGAAGCCGGAGGCGCGCTCTGCGATCATTCTCAGACGCCCGTCGGTCGAGGTCGGCGCGGCGAGGAAGATCATGTCGAGGTCGCGCGCGCGAAGCAGTGGCGCGAACTCCTCCGCCTCCTCCGGCACGAGGTCTGTGACGAGC
>JAIVGV010000239.1 GCA_020201365.1 Acidobacteriota bacterium | reverse complement strand
AACCTGGATCGCCGCTGGCGCGCGCGGGTCGTGGCGCGCGTGCGCGAAAAGCTCTCCTCCGGCGCGCGCGTGCTCGACATCGCCTGCGGTACGGGCGATCTCTCGCTCGCGCTCGCCGCCGCCTGCGACGCGGAGATCACCGGGCTCGACTTCTGCCGCCCGATGCTCGACTTGGCGGCGCAAAAGTCGCGCGAGCGCGGGCGCGAAATTTTGTTCGTCGAAGGCGACGCGCTGCGCCTGCCCTTCGCCGACCGGACGTTCGACGCCGTGACCGTCGCCTTCGGCTTACGCAACTTCGCGGACACCGCAGGGGGGCTCGGCGAGCTGCGGCGCGTCTTGCGCGAGGGCGGGCGCTGTTACGTGCTCGAATTCTCGCGGCTCCAGGTGCCCGGCTTGCGCGCGCTCTACGAGTTCTATTTCACGCGCGTGCTGCCGCGCGTCGGCGGCTGGCTGAGCGGATCGCGCGGAGCGTACGAGTACCTGCCGCGCTCGGTCATGGGCTTCCCGGATCAGCGCAGGCTCGCGGAGATGATGCGGCGCGCGGGCTTCGCGGAGGTCGAGTTTGAAAACTTCATGGGCGGCGTCGCCGCCCTGCACGCGGGCACGCGCCCGCGTGCGCGCTAACCCGGAATGGTCGTGCCGACTTGTTCGGCGCAACCTGCGACGTAGCTCGGCGGGCTGGCGAACGCTTAGCCGCGCGGCGGTTGTCGGGGCTGTCCGCGCGGCGGCCTCGCCCGCCCCGTCGGGCTACGTCCTTTTTGTGAATAGTAAATTGTGAACAGCGGTTGTTGAGCTCTTCGGCTCGGAGGATTACCGACTCACGGCTCTACCGTTCGACGACTATTTACTATTCACTGTTAACTATTCACTCCCTCTGCTATCATCCGCCGCGTAGCTCTTCCAGCCCAATCGGTCGTCCCGTTCGGTTTCGCGTGAAGCTGAAGCACAGGCTCTTCGATGTCGCGCGGCGCGTGGTGATCCTGCTGCTCGTCGTGTGGACGGTCGTCTCGCTCGTCACGCTCTTGATCGAACTCGTGCCGGGCGATCCGGCAATCGCCATCCTCGGCGAGCAGGCGACGCCCGAACAGATCGCGCAGTTCCGCCGCCAGCACGAACTCGACCGCCCCGCCTTCTTCTTCACCTACTCAGCCGACGCGGAAGGCATACGCACGCTGCGCTGGCACGGCTGGCAGAACCGCTACGTTGACTACTGGCGCGGCATCCTGCACGGCGACATGGGCAAGTCTTTCCGCACCGACCGCGGCGTGCGCGAGATGATCTTCGAGCGCTACCCCGCGACGATCCAATTAGCCGCCGCCGCGCTCGTCGTCGCCGTCGCCTTCGCCGTCCCGCTCGGCGTCACGGCGGGTCGCCACAAGGGGAAGCTCACAGACAACCTGCTCTCGGTCGTCGCGCTCGTCGGCATCAGCGTGCCGAGTTTCGTCGTCGGACCACTTCTAATTTATCTCTTCGCCGTCAAGCTCGGCTGGCTTCCGGCTTACGGTCGCGAGTATCCGGAATCAACAATCCTCCCGGCGGTCACGCTCGGCGCGGCGCTCTCGGCGCTCCTGACGCGCATGGTGCGCGCCTCCGTCATCGAGGAGCTCGGCGAGGACTACGTGCGCACCGCCCGCGCGAAGGGCTTGGGCGAGCGCAGCGTCCTCTTCAAGCACGTCTTGAAGAACGGGCTCATCCCGGTCGTCACGGTTTTGGGTCTGCAACTCGGCGTGCTGCTCGCCGGGGCAATCGTCACCGAAAAGATTTTCAACTGGCCCGGCGTCGGGCTGCTCCTGATCGACGACGGCATCAGCAAGCGCGACTACCGGCTCGTGCAGGGCTGCGTCCTCGTCATCAGCGTCACCTACATCGTCGCCAACACGCTGACCGACATGGTCTATCGCTGGCTCGATCCGAGGATCAGAGTCTCGTGATTGCGGATTTCGGATTGCGGAATGCGGATTGAAGAGATCAGGATAGCGACACCGCATTCTTCCGCCCGTAATCCGCAATCCGAATTCCGCATTCCGCCATCGGCATGAACCGTCTCGCCGTCATCGGCTTCGCCATCGTCGCGCTGCTCGTCGTCGTCGCGCTCTTCGCGCCTTTGATCGCGACGCACGACGTGGGCGCGACCGATCTCCTCCACCGCTACGACGCGCCGTCAGCTGTGCACTGGTTGGGGA
>JAIVGV010000073.1 GCA_020201365.1 Acidobacteriota bacterium | reverse complement strand
GCGCGTGCGCGCGTGGACGATCAGCTTCGCGATCATCGCGTCGTAGTAGGGCGGCACGAAGTAGCCCGGATAGACCGCCGTGTCCACGCGCACGCCGGGTCCGCCCGGAATGTTAAAGGCGGTGATGAGCCCCGGAGACGGCACGCCCGTCATCGGGTCTTCGGCGTTGATCCGGCACTCGATGGAGTGACCGACGATGATCACGTCCCCCTGCTTGTACGCCAGCTCCTCGCCCTCGGCGACGCGAATCTGGTTGCGCACGATGTCGGCGAGCGTGACCATCTCCGTGACGGGGTGCTCGACCTGCACGCGCGTGTTCATCTCCATGAAGTAGAAGCGCCCGTCCTCGTCGAGTAAGAATTCAATCGTGCCCGCGTTCGAGTAGCCGACGCGCTTGCAGGCTGAGACCGCGACCTCGCCCATGCGCGCGCGAAGCTCCGGCGTCAAGGCGGGGGACGGCGCTTCTTCGAGCAGCTTCTGGTGGCGGCGCTGGATCGAGCAGTCGCGCTCGCCGAGGTGGACGCAGTGACCGTGCTCGTCCGCCATCACCTGAATCTCGATGTGGCGCGGTCGCTCGACGTAGCGCTCGATGTAAACGTCTCCGTTCTTAAACGCCGCCGTCGCCTCGCGCGAAGCCGTCTCAAGCGCCTTGCCGAGTTCGCCTTCGGAACGGACGATCCTCATCCCGCGACCGCCGCCGCCCGCCGACGCCTTGACGATGACGGGGTAGCCGATCTCGACCGCGATCTTGCGCGCCTCCTCGAGCGACGCGACGGGCCCCGGGCTGCCCGGCAAGATCGGAACGCCGGCTGCCGCCATCGCGCGGCGCGCCTCCACTTTGTCGCCCATCATCTTGATGACGGACGCGCGGGGCCCGATGAACTTAATGTTGCACGCCTCGCAGATTTCGGCGAAGTTGGGCGACTCGGCGAGGAAGCCGTAGCCGGGGTGGATCGCGTCCACGTTCGAGATTTCCGCCGCCGAGATGATCGAGGTGATGTTGAGGTAGCTCTGCGCCGAGGGCGCGGGTCCGATGCAGATCGCCTCGTCGGCGAAGCGCACGTGCAGCGAGTCGCGGTCGGCTTCGCTGTGCACGGCGACGGTCTTGATCCCCATCTCCTTGCACGCCCAGATGATGCGGCACGCGATCTCGCCGCGGTTCGCGATCAGGACTTTGCGGAATTTGCGGGGACCGAAAATCTGCATGGGCGGAACGGTTCTCAGTCTTGAGTTTTCAGTTTTCAGCCGATCCGGTTCTCAGCCTTAGCCCTTCCGGCTGAAAACTGAAAACCGAAAACTACTTTCTGATTCCGAACAGCGCCTGACCGAACTCGACGGGCTGCCCGTTCTCGACGTAAATCTTCTCTATCGTGCCGCTCGCCTCGGAGAGAATCTCGTTCATCAGCTTCATCGCCTCGACGATGCAGACGACCGTTTCGGGATCGACGTGGCTGCCGACCTTGACGAACGGCTCGGCTTCGGGCGACGCCGCGCGGTAGAACGTGCCGACGATGGGCGACGTGAGCTTGAATAGCGCTGCCTCGTCAACCGCGCCCGCAGTCGGCTCCTCAGTTCCGGCGGTCGCCCCAGTCGTAGCCTCGGCGTGCGCGCCTCCCGAAGCGGCTTGAGTCGCCTGCGGCGGCGGCGTGAATGAGAGCGAGTTGACGGGCTGCGACGACTGCGCGCCGTGCGAGCCCGTGCCCGCTTGCGTGTGGTGATCGCGGCGCAGGCGGACGCGGAAGCCCTCTTTCTCTAGCTCGAACTCGGTGAACCCTTGCGCGCCGATGAGACCGAACAGCTCGCGCAGCTCGTCCATGTTGATCGAGGTCTCGTTCGAGCGCGAAGCTTGCGACTGCTGCGGCTGACCCTCGCGCCCGCCGCCGTGACGACGGCGCATGTTGCGACGACCGCCGAGATTCTGATCGCCGCCGCCGCGCTGCTGCAACGACTGATCGCCCTGCCGTTGTCGCTCGCCGCCCTCACGCTGCGGCTCGCGCGCGGGCGCGGCTGCCGACGGGTCGTGCCTGTTCTGATCGTTCACCTTTTTGCGAGCCTCCGCTGGAAAGATTTACGAGAGAGACCGCGCCCCTTGTTCACACGCTTCGCGCCTCACGGCACTTTACAGCGAGACGTGCCGAAGCCCCAACCGCCTGTCGCGGCGCTCCTCGTCGTCGCGGGGGATTGGGGCTCGCGCTTGTCAAACAAGATGCGCGCCCGACGATTAAGCGGGCGCGCACGCTCGTTCAAAACTCTACTACTCGGTGTCCTTCTCGGCGGACGTCTGCTCGGTCTTCTTCGCGCGCCGCCCGCCCTTCGAAGCCTTGTCCGAATCCTTCGCCTCAGGCGTCGCGCCCTTGCCGCGAGCCTTCGTCGTCTCTTCCTTCTCGAAAGTCTTGTCGGCTTTGCGCCCGCCTCTGCGACCGCCCTCGGCTTCGCCAGACTTCGACGCGCGCGCACTCTTCTTGCCAGCCGACTTCGACTTGGCGCGCCTCTCGGTCTGCGCCGCCGCCTCGCGCTCGCGCGGGTTGTCAACCAGCTCGATGATCGCGAGTTCGGCGTTGTCGCCGACGCGCCGACCCAATTTGATGATGCGCGTGTAGCCGCCCGGTCGATCCTTGTAGCGCTCGCCCAGCTCGTCGAAGAGGCGCTTCACCGCCGCGACGCCCGCCGTGCGCTCGGCGCGGGGCGCGTTGCGCCTGCCGGTCGAAGCCGCCTGCTGGCGGTTGCCCGCATGGAAGAAGGTCGCCGCTTGGCGGCGCAGGTGGACGCCGCGCACGGCGGCGTCGTCGCCCTCCAACCCAGCCGCGCGCTTCGACAGCGTGATGACGCGCTCGACGAACGGGCGCAGCTCCTTCGCCTTCGGGAGCGTCGTCACCAAGCGCTCGTCGCGCGCGTTGATGAGCGAGGTCGCGAGGTTGCGCAGCATGGACATGCGGTGTTCGCTCGTCCGCCCAAGTTTACGGTGTGCCCTCTGGTGTCGCATGACAAACTAAAAGATGAAGTAGGAACGACGAACGATGAGCTGAAAGATTGCTTCTACTTCATCGTCCCGCGTTCAGCGTTCATCCTTTCCTTTACTCCTCTTCCTCTTCGTCCTCGCCCGCGTAGTCGAAGTCGGCGCCGGACTCGCTGTCGCCGGTGCCGGGGATGGGGTTGCCCTGCTCGTCGAACGACATGCCGAAATCCAACCCCATGCCGTGCAGGATGTCCTTGATCTCGTTCAAGGACTTCTTGCCAAAGTTCTTCGTCGCCAGCATCTCGCGTTCCGAGCGCTGGACGAGATCGCGGATCGTGCGGATGTTCGCGTTCTTCAGGCAGTTGTACGAGCGCACCGAAAGCTCAAGCTCGTCAACCGAACGATCAAGCACGTCGTTGCGCGGCAGCGGCGGGCGCTCCATCGAAGGGTAGGCGACCTCGTCCAAGTCCTCCTCGAAGTTGATGAAGATCGACATGTGATCCTTGATCAGCTTCGCGGCGAGACCGATGGCGTCGTCCGGCTTCACCGAGCCGTCCGTCCAGACTTCGATGGTGAGCTTGTCGAACTCTGTGTTCTGCCCGAGTCGCGCCGCCTCGACCGTGTAGTTCACCTTCTTGACGGGCGTGTGCACGGAGTCAATCGGGATGTAGCCCAAGCTGAGGTCTTCGTCGAAGTTGCGGTCGGCGGGCACGTAGCCGCGACCGCGCTTGAGGCGCATCTCGACGTTGAGCGAGCCGCCCTCGCTGACGGTGGCGATGTAAACGTTCTGATCGAGAATCTCCACGTCGCCGTCCGCTTCGATGTCGGCGGAGGTGACTTCGCCCGCGCCGCCCTTCGTGATCGTGAGCGTCTTCGGCTGGTTGCCGTGGAGCTTGATCGGAATCTGCTTGAGGTTGAGGATCACGTCGGTCGCGTCCTCGACCACGCCGCGGATCGAGGAGAACTCGTGCTCGACGCCCTCGATCTTGACCGCCGTGATCGCCGCGCCCTCGATTGAAGAGAGCAGCGCGCGCCGCAGGGAGTTGCCGATGGTCGTGCCGAAGCCGCGCTCGAAGGGCTGCGCGGAGAAGCGACCGTAGCGCTCCGTCAAAGTCTCCGCGTCCACCGCGAGGCGTCGCGGCATCTGAAATCCCGTCCAGAGTGTGTTCTGCTCGATTGCCATATTTTTTCTTCGACCCGCCTCTTATGAAAACGACTGAAAACGCGGACGCGCCCGGCTGCCTCTGCCGCGCGCCGCGTCTGGGGAGACCTGGGCGGCGGGCGGCGGGCAGCGCGGACGATCTTTTGGACTACTTGCTGTAAAGCTCGACGATCAGTTGCTCGTTGATCGAGCGGTCGATGTCCTCGCGCGGCGGCAAAGAAGCGACGCGCGCGCTCATCTCCGCGTCGGTCGGCGCGAGCCACGACGGGCGACCGCGACCGGCGGCGGTTGACCAAGCCTCGACCACGTGCGGATTCTTGCGGCTGCCCTCGCGCACGGCGATCACGTCCCCGACCTTCACCGAGAACGAAGGGATGTCAACCTTGCGACCGTTGACCTCGACGTGCCCGTGGTTGACGAGCTGGCGCGCCTGTCGCCGCGACGTGGCGAAGCCCGCGCGATAGACGGCGTTGTCGAGTCGGCGTTCGAGAAGGCTCAGCAGGTTCTCGCCCGTGATGCCCTTCATGCGCGCCGCCTTGTCGAAGTAGTTGCGGAACTGCCCTTCGAGGACGAAGTAGATGCGCTTGACCTTCTGCTTCTCGCGCAACTGCTGGCCGTAGCCGACGAGCGCCTTGCCGCGGCGCGGGGCGTTGCCGTGCTGACCCGGCGGCTGCGTGCCGCGCTTCTCAATCGGGCACGAAGGCTTGTAGCACCTCACGCCCTTCAGAAATAGTTTCGCTCCCTCGCGGCGGCACAGACGGCACACCGCACTCCGATACCTAGCCATTAACTTCTTATCGCCTCCTGCCTGAAAACTTCAGACGGAAAAGTTTACAGGTCGCGCCGCGCCGGGCGCTGACCCTTCGTCCTTTGATTTCGGATTGCGGGTTTGGGATTGCGGATTAAAGAAAACGCTGCGCGCCTCTTGTTTTCAATCCGCAATCCGCAATCCGCAATGGTTAAACTCTGCGCCGCTTCGGCGGGCGGCAGCCGTTGTGCGGGATGGGCGTCGTGTCGCGGATCGAGGTGACGCGGATGCCCGCGTTGTTGATCGCGCGGATGGCTGACTCGCGCCCGCCGCCCGGGCCCTTGACCCGCACCTCGCACTGCTGCATCCCGGCTTCCTGCGCCTTGCGCGCCGCCTCGAACGCCGCCTGCTGCGCCGCGAAGGGCGTACCCTTGCGAGAGCCGCGGAAGCCGCGCGCGCCCGCGCTCGACTGCGCGATCAAGTTACCTTCGAGATCGGTGATCGTGATCAGCGTGTTGTTGAACGTCGCCTGGATGAAGACGATGCCCATCGGGATGTTCTTCCGCTCCTTCTTGCGGAAGACCTTCTTCTTGCCTGTGGCTGTCGCTTTTGCCATAAAACAGTTTTCGGTTTTGAGTTTTCAGTTTTCAGCCGATCCGGTTCTCAGACTCAACCCCTCCGGCTGAAAACTGAAAACCGACAACCGAAAACTATTTCTTGCCCGGCGCCTTCTTCTTGGCGATGGTCGCGCGGCGCGGGCCCTTGCGCGTGCGCGCGTTCGTGTGTGTGCGCTGACCGCGCACGGGGAGCCCGCGGCGATGTCGAAGCCCGCGGTAGCAGCCGATGTCCATCAGCCGCTTGATGTCCATCTGCGTGCGCTTGCGCAGGTCGCCCTCGACCTCGCCCTGCCCCTCGATGATCGAGCGCAGCCGCCCGAGCTGATCCTCGGTGAGATCGCGCACGCGCGTGTCGAAATTAACGTCCGCCTCGCGCAGGATAGACTTCGCGCGCGAGCGCCCGATGCCGAAGATGTAAGTGAGTCCGATCTCGACGCGCTTGTTCACCGGGAGATCGACGCCAACCAAACGAGCCATGTCTCAATTCTCCAAATCCTGGAACTAGCCCTGCCGCTGCTTATGCTTCGGGTTCGTGCAGATCACGCGCACCACGCCCTTGCGGTGGATGATCTTGCAGTTGTCGCACATCTTCTTGACTGAAGCCCTGACTTTCATCGCCTAAAACCTGCCTTCCGAGCCGCCGAGTTATTTGTAGCGGTAAGTGATCCGACCGCGGTTGAGATCGTAGGGCGAAAGCTCCACTAGCACGCGGTCGCCGGGGAGGATGCGGATGAAGTTTTTTCTCATCTTGCCGGAGACGTGGGCGAGCACCTGGTGCTGGCTCTCCTCCAACTCGACGCGAAACATTGCGTTCGGCAACGTCTCGATGACCTTCGCCATCACTTCAATCGCTTCTTCCTTCGCCATACCTCTTTCTGTATAGAGTCAAAAAATTCCCGCGTCGGCAAATTGTAGATAGTAACACAGCCACGGCGTTCGTCCAAACCGCAAAGCGTGCCTAAACCCCAGACAACGCAGCCGCTTCCGCGCGCGGCTCCGCGTACTTCTCCCCCGCCCGCGTCAGCACTTCCGGTCCCTCTTCGGTGATGGCGACCGTGTGCTCGACGTGCGCCGAGGGCTGCCCGTCCAAGGTCACGACCGTCCAGCCGTCGGCGAGCGTCTTCGTGTGGTGCGTGCCGATGTTGAGCATCGGCTCGATGGCGAAGACGTAACCCGCTTTGAGCTTCAAACCAGTGCCCGGCTTGCCGTAGTTCGGAATCTGCGGGTCTTCGTGCATCCGCCGCCCGATGCCGTGCCCGACGTACTCGCGCACGATCGAGTAGCCGCGCGACTCGGCGAGCGACTGCACCGCCCAGCCGATGTCTCCGAGGCGACGGCCGGGATGGCACTGGCGGATCGCGCGCTCAAGACACTCCTCGGCGACGCGGATCAGCTCCAGCCAGTCTTCCCTCACCTCGCCGACCGGCACGGTCGTCGCCGTGTCGCCGACGAACCCGCCGAGCGTCGCGCCCACGTCAATCGAGATGATGTCGCCTTCCTTCAGGGCGTAGCGGGACGGGAAGCCGTGGACGATCTGCTCGTTCACGGAGGCGCAGATGGAGTAAGGGAATCCCCGATATCCTTTGAACGTCGGCGCGGCGCCCGCGTCGCGGATCATCCGCTCGGCGGCGGCGTCGAGTTCGAGCGTCGTGACGCCGGGGCGCACCATCGCGCGCAGCGCCTCGCGCACCTCGCCCGCGAGCCGCCCCGCCGCCCGCATCTTCTCGATCTCGCGTTTGGACTTGCCGATGACCATTGGTAGTGAATAGTGAATCGTAAATAGTAAATAGTGGTTGAATCGCTAAGCCGCTTGAAGGATTCCCCTCAAGTCGAGGAGTGCATCAATTTCTATTCACTATTTACTATTCACTATTTACGATCTTCTCGATGTCCGCGTAGATCGCCTCCACGTCGCGCGTCCCGTCAACGCGTGCGAGGCGGCGGGACTGCTCGTAGTAGTCAATAAGCGGACGCGTGTCGCGCTCGTAGGTTTCGAGGCGGGCGCGCACCGTGTCGGCGTTGTCGTCGGCGCGGTGGTTGAGTCGCGCCTCCGGGTGCAGGTCGCAGAAGCCTTCGCGCGCGGGCGGCTTGAAATAGACGTTGTAAATCTCGCCGCAGACGGGGCAGCTGCGCCGACCCGTCATCCTCTTTTCAAGCAGCTCGGCGGGCACGTCCACGACGACCGCCCGAATCCTGTTGCCCTGCTCGACCGCCAGCTTCTCCAACATCGCCGCCTGCGCGGGCGTGCGCGGGAAGCCGTCGAGGACGTAGCCGCGCTTGCAGTCGTCGCGGTTCGTGCGCTCTTGGACGACGCGGATCACGAGATCGTCCGAGATCAGTTTACCCGCCGCCTGCACGGCGCGCACCTCTTCGGCGAGAGGCGTCTCCGCTTTGGCGAGCGCGCGGAACATATCGCC
>JAIVGV010000349.1 GCA_020201365.1 Acidobacteriota bacterium | reverse complement strand
GAAGTGTTCGAGACGTAAACCGTGTCGGCGTTCTTCGGGTCAACCACGGTCTTGCAGAAGTACCAGCCGCGACACCAGATGCGTTGGTCGCTTGAGACGAGCGCCCACGTCGCGCCCGCGTCGTCGGAGCGGTACAAGCCGCCTGCCTTCGCGTCAACGATGGCATAGACGCGGTTGCGGCGAGTCGGCGCGACGGCGATGCCGATGTGCCCGACGGCTTCGGCCGGGAGTCCGGTCGTGAGTTGCTGCCAGGTCGTGCCGCCGTCCGTGGATTTGTAGAGACCGCTGCCGGGTCCGTATGACGGCGGGTAGATGCTCCACGGCGGGCGGCGGACGTTCCAGAGCGTGGCGTAAACGATCTGCGAGTTCGTGGGATCGAACTGCAGATCAATCGCGCCCACGTCGTCACTCTTAAATAATACTTTCTCCCAAGTCCTGCCGCCGTCGCGCGTGCGGAAGACTCCGCGCGTGGGGTTCGCGCCGTAGGCGTGACCGAGCGCGGCGACGAAGGCGCGGTTCGCGTCCTTCGGGTCAACGATGATGCGACCGATCTGTCGCGAGTCGTCGAGTCCGAGGTGCGTCCAAGTGCGCCCCGCGTCCGTTGATTTATAGACGCCGTTGCCGAAAGTTATTTGCGAGCGCATGTCCGCCTCGCCCGTGCCGACGTAAACGGTGTTCGGGGCGGACGGCGCGACCGCGACCGCGCCGATGGAGGCGACGGGCTGCGAGTCGAAGACCGGCGCCCAGGTGCGCCCCGCGTTCACGGTCTTCCACAAGCCGCCGCCGACCGAGCCGAAGTAGAAGACTTCGGGCTGCGAGGGCACGCCCGTCACGCCGTTGACGCGCCCGCCGCGGAAGGGCCCGATCATGCGCCAGTGCAGCGCGCCGAGAGTCTTGGCGTCGAACTGCCGCTGCGCGAGCGCGGGCGGCGAAGTGCAGAGGAGAAGCGCGAAGGCTGTGGCGAGCGTGGCAAATTTGCGCGCGGCGGCGCGGCGGAGGTTGATCATGTACGGGGCTCCTGTTGGCTTCGACGATGAACGGCGCGGCGTAGCTCGCGCGCGCGCATAGCGCGAGCGGCGACTCGGCGTCGCAAGACTGAGCGACGACTTTCGGAACTGAGAGTTTATCAGATTTGCGCGGAACTTCGAGAAGCGCCACGCCTCGTCGAAGAGGTACAGATCGGCAGGGTACTCGGCAACAGAGGCGAGCTTGCCGTCCCTGTTTTCGTAAACGCGCGCCGTGTCGTCGCCGTAGCGCCTGCCGCCGCATGTGCGCCGCGGATCACTTGCCGCCGCCGGTGAGGACGTACTCGACGACGTAGCGGCGCAGCTTGTCGCGGTTCTGCTGGCGGTAGGCGGCGTAGTCCTGCGCGATGCCGCGGTCGGGGCGGGCGAGGAGGATGTAGGCTTCGAGGAGTCCGGCGTCGTCGAGTTTTTTGAGCGCGGCGATGACGGGGCTCAAGGTCTTGACCTTCTTGTCGGAGGCGGCGAGCGAGATGACGGAGCGCAGCGCGTCCGCCTCTTCGGCGAGGCTGTGGCGGTAGGCTCGCTCGCTGGGGAAGGTCTTGGCGAACTTCTCCTTGTACCATTCGGTGCGGGTCGCGCCGTAGGAAATCCACGTGAACGAGCCGTCGTCCTTGCCGCCGAGCAGCGCGCTGGCGTCGAGGTTGATCTGCGGCTCGCCCTTGTCGTTGTAGGTGACGTTCGTGGGTATTTCGATCTCGGGGTGACCGATGCGCGTCTGCGTGATCTGCGACCACTGCGTCAAGCCGCCCCCGGCGAGGCGGTTGTAGGGCTCGTTGATGTAGGCTTCGACGTAGCGGTCGCGCGCCACGTCGTACTTGTGCTGCTTCATCAGCGGCGTCGCGGAGTAGCGCCACGCGGTCTCGCGGTTCGGGTCAATCGAGATCGCCTTCTGATACCAGACCTCGGCTTGCGCGTAGTCGCCGCGCTGCGTGTACACGTCGCCGGAGAAGAGGGCGGCTTCGTAGAGTCGCGGGTCGAGTTGCAGAGCCTTCTGGTAGTTGGCGAGCGCGTCGTCGAGCTTGCCCAGCGAGAATGACGCCTCGGCTTTGTTCATCAGGTCGTTCGCCTCCGCGTTCCGCGAGAACGCGCCGCCCTCGGAGCCGTCGGGCGGGAGGTTCTGGATGAGACCGTCGAGGTTCGCCTCGCCGTAGCCGAGCTCCTTCGCCTTGACGAAAGCCGCGCGCGCGCACGCGCAGAGGTTTGCGCGCCGCGGCGTCCTGCACGACCGACGACTGCGCGAGCAGCGCGAAGCCGAGGTAATACTGCGACTGGGCGTCGTTCGGGTCGGCGGCGACGAGCTTTTCGAGCAGCGGCAGCGCGTCGGCGTACTTGTTCTGCCGCAGCAGCGTGGCGACGCGGCTCTTCAACTCCGACGCGCTCTCGCCCGTCTGCCGCGCGAGAGTGGCGGGAGGACGGCAGATCGCCGCGAGGCAGAGCGAGATGACGAGGAGGCGCGCCGCCGCCCGGAAGAAGTTTTGTGCCGGCATGTTTGATCCTCTGAGAGTTTATTGAAGACGGCGGATCGCGTCGGGAGACTGAACCGGGACGGGTTTCGCGACCGCCCGATGCGGGAGGCATCTTACGCACAAACCGCGCGGCGACGCAACGCAAACTTCTGAGGCGGTGGTTAAGCCGTCGCGGACTTCTCTTCGGGCTTCCAGCGTAAGATCGGCTTGCGCGCGGCGGCGGCTTCGTCGAGCCGCCCGATCTTGGTGGTGTGCGGGGCGGTGCGGACGAGCTCCGGGTCTTCTTGCGCTTCGCGCGCGATCGCGCGCATGGCTTCGACGAACTGCTGAATCTCCTGGCGACCGACCGACTCGGTCGGCTCGATGAGCATCGCGCCCTGGACGATGAGCGGGAAGTAGATCGTCATCGGGTGGAAGCCGTAGTCAATGAGGCGCTTCGCGATGTCGAGCGTGTTGACCCCTTTTCGCCCCTGCCGCTTGTCCGTGAAGACGACCTCGTGCATCGGCGGATCGCTGAACGGTCGCTCGTAGTCGCTCGTCAAGCCTTCGGCGATGACGCGCGCGTTTAAGACAGCCGCCTCGGTCGCCTCGCGCAAGCCGTCGCGCCCGTGCGTGAGGATGTAGGCGAGCGCGCGCAGGTGCATCCCGAAATTTCCGTAGAAGGCTTTGACGCGACCGATAGACTCCGGCTGATCGTAGTCCACCTTGAAGCCGTCGCCCCCGCGGACGACGCGCGGGACGGGCAGGAACGGTTCGAGTTCTTTCGTGCAGCAGCAGGGACCCGAGCCGGGGCCGCCGCCGCCGTGGGGCGTCGAGAAAGTTTTATGGAGGTTCAGGTGGATCACGTCCACGCCCATGTCGCCGGGGCGCGCCCACCCGACGAGCGCGTTCATGTTCGCGCCGTCCATATAGACGAGCCCGCCCGCGTCGTGGACGATCCGGCAAATCTCCCGGATGTTCTTCTCGAAGAGCCCGACGGTGTTCGGGTTCGTCAGCATCAACCCGGCAACGTCGCCCGCCGAACAAAGGTCGCGCAGCGCATCGAGATCGGTCTGACCTTCCGGCGTCGAGCGGACGGTCTTGACGGTGAAGCCGGAGAGGTGCGCGGAGGCGGGGTTCGTGCCGTGCGCGGAATCGGGGATGAGCATGACGCGACGTTTCGAGGAGGCTTCGCCGTCGCGCGCGTCTAAGTAAGCACGGATGATCATGACGCCCGTCATCTCGCCGTGCGCTCCGGCGGCGGGCTGCAAGGAGATGCCGGGCAAGCCCGTGATCTCCGCGAGGTGCTGCTGCAGCTCGTAGATGACTTCGAGCGCGCCCTGCGCGTCGCGCTCGGAGGCTAACGGGTGAAGGTTGGCGAAGCCCGCGATGCGCGCGACCCGTTCGTTGAGCCGCGAGTTGTACTTCATCGTGCACGAGCCGAGCGGGTACATGCCGAGATCGATGTTGTAGTTCCACGTCGAGATGCGCGTGAAGTGGCGCACCACGTCGGGCTCGGAGACTTCGGGCACGCCGGCGAGATCGTCGTCGCGCCGCAGATTCGAAGGGATGAGTTCGTCAATCGGCGTCTCGTCAACGTCGAGCGCGGGCAGGCGGTAGCCGCAGCGCCCGGTCTGCGAGCGCTCGAAGATCAGAGCCTCGTTCTGCGTGACGTGGGTGGTCGCTTTCGGCGTGGTCATAGGTGCGAGGGTCTAGATAGATTTCAGCGCCGCGACGAGCGCGTCTATCTCGCTGCGGCGGTTGGTCTCTGTGACGCAGACGAGGAAGTCGTTGGCGCGCGCGGGCGAGTAGCGCGAGAGCGCGAGCCCGCCGGTGATGTTGTGCTCGTCGGCGATGCGTTCGAGCAACCCTTCAGCCGCGGCGGGCGCGCGGACGACGAACTCGTTGAAGCGCGGCGCGGAGTAGGGGAGCGAGAAGCCTTCGAGCTCTCCGATCTTGCGCGCGGCGTAAGCCGCCTTCTGCGCGCACTGGGCGGCGACCTCCTGGAGTCCGCGCCTGCCCATCGTCTCCAGGTAGATCGTCGCGGCGAGCGCGATCAGTCCTTCGTTCGTGCAGATGTTCGAGGTCGCCTTCTCGCGCCGGATGTGCTGCTCGCGCGTGGCGAGCGTCAAGACGAATCCGCGCCGCCCTTCACGGTCGTAGGCGACGCCGACGAGGCGACCGGGTATCTGCCGGGCGTAACGCTCGCGCGTGGCGAACAGCCCGACGTAGGGTCCGCCGAAGCTGACGGGCACGCCGAACGACTGACCCTCGGCGACGACGATGTCCGCGCCGCACGCGCCGGGAGACTTCAGCAGCCCCAGCGAGATCGCTTCGGTGACGCAGACGACGAGGAGCGCGCCCGCCCTGTGCGCGCGCTCGGCGAGCACTGCCAAGTCTTCGACGCAGCCGAAGAAATTCGGAGATTGGACGACGAGCGCCGCCGTTTTGTCGTCAACCGCCGCATCGTCGAACGTCGAGAGTCCCGTCCGCTCGTCGAAGCCGCCTTGCTGTAATTCAATCCCGGCGTGCGCGACGTAGGTCTCGGCGACGTGCAGGTATTCCGGGTGGAGCGCGGGCGAGACGATGACTTTGTTGCGGCGCGTGACGCGCTCCGCCATCAAGACGGCTTCGGCGAGCGCGGTCGAGCCGTCGTACATCGAGGCGTTGGCGACCTCCATGCCGGTGAGTTGGCAGACGAGCGTCTGAAATTCAAAGATCGCCTGCAGCGTGCCCTGCGAGACCTCGGGCTGGTAGGGCGTGTAGGCGGTGAAGAACTCGGAGCGTTGGATCAGGCTGTCGATGATCGTCGGCGAGTAGTGCGTGTAGGCGCCCGCGCCGAGGAACGATGGTCTCAGTGCTGCGGCGTTCTGCGCGGCGAGGCTCTCGAAGCGGGCGAGCAACTCCATCTCGGAGAGCGCGTCGGGGACGTTGAGGCGATCCGTTAAGAGGATGTCCGCCGGAATGGTCGAGAAGAGTTCTTCGGGCGACTCGAGCCCGACCGAGCGCAGCATCTCGCGCCGCTCTTCAGGCGAGTTAGGAATGTAGCGCAAACTTCTACCCGCTCCTCTTCGTCCCGGCGCAGCGTCAGTCGGCTTCCGCCTTGATGTAGTCCTCGTACTCGGCGGCGTTCATCAGCTTGTCCACCTCGCCGCCGCCGTCTATGCGGAGCTTGATCATCCACGCCGCGCCGTAAGGATCGGCGTTCACCTTCTCCGGCTCGTCGTTCAGCGTCTCGTTGACTTCCGTGACCTCGCCCGCGACGGGGCAGAACAACTCGGAGACCGCCTTGACCGACTCGACCGAGCCGAACGCCTCGTGCGACGTGAAGCGATCCCCGACCTTGGGCAGCTCGACATAGACCACGTCGCCGAGCGAGTGCTGCGCGTGGTCGGTGATGCCGACCGTGCCGATGTCGCCCTCGACCTTGATCCACTCGTGATCCTTGCTGTAGTGCAAATCTTCGGGGATGTTTGCCATGACTCTCCTCAGTTGGCGGTAGGCGGTAGGCGGTAGGCGGACTGTCCGCTCACATTCGGCATACGACTCCGAGCCGTCGCGTGCAGAGGGCAGTTTTTAACTGCCTGCCGCCGACCGCTTACTTCTTCCTCTTGTAAAACGGCGTCGAGACGACGCGCGCGGCGACGGCGCGCCCGCGCACGTCGATCTGCAGCTCCTGCCCTTCGTTCGCGCGCTCGGCGGGGACGTAGGCGAGCCCGATGTTCTTCTTCAAAAACGGCGAGGGGCTTCCCGAAGTGACGCGACCGACCTTCTCGCCGCCGATGAGCACGTCCTGATCGTCGCGGGCGATGCCGCGCTCGGTGACTTCGAAGCCGACGAGCCTGCGCCTGACGCCTTCCTCTTTCTGTCGCGCGAGGGCTTCGCGACCGATGAAGTCGCCCTTGTCGAGTTTGGTGATCCAGCCGAGATTTGCTTCGAGGAGCGACGTCTCTTCCGTGATCTCGTGACCGTAGAGCGACATCGCGGCTTCGAGCCTGAGAGTGTTTCGCGCGGCGAGCCCGCACGGGAGGACGCCTTCTTGCGTGCCGTAGCCGCCCGCTTCGAGCAGTCGGTTCCAGAGTTGCTCAGCCTCGTCCGACGCGGCGTAAACCTCGAAGCCGTCCTCGCCCGTGTAGCCCGTGCGCGAGATGATCGAAGGGACGCCGTCAACCGAGCCCTCGCGGAAATGGTAATACCTGATCTCTTCGAGCGGCGTCGCGGTCAGCGTTTGCAGGACGCGCAGCGCGTCGGGACCTTGGACGGCGATCTGGCAGAAGTCGGCGCTGCGATTCTTCAACTCGACGTGATCGCCCGCGCGGTGCGACGCGATCCAGTCCCAGTCCTTGTCGGTCGTCGAAGCGTTGACGACGAGGAGCAGGTGATCCGCGGCGAAGCGATAGACGAGCAGATCGTCAACGACCGTGCCGCGAGGGGTGGTGAGCGCGGAGTATTGCGCCTGACCGTCAACGAGCTTCGCGGCGTCGTTCGAGCAGAGGCGGTTGACGAAGGGGATCGCGTCGGGCCCCAGCACTTCGATCTCGCCCATGTGGGAGACGTCGAAGAGCCCGCAGGCGCGGCGCGTGCGCAGGTGTTCTTCGACCGTGCCCGCCGGATATTGGACGGGCATGTCCCAGCCGCCGAAGTCCACCATGCGCGCGCCGAGGCGCCGGTGCGCGGCGTTCAGGGGCGTCTGCTTGAGGGAGGGCGCGGCGGTCAAGCGTGTCTCCTCGCGCGTGCGAGCGATCAAATTTGACGCGAAAAATAATTTGTTAACGCAGGCGGCAAACCTAGCACGCTGCCTCCGCGAGCGTCAAGCACCTCAAGACTGTCCGTGGTCAGTTGCCAGTCGTCCCTTGTTCGCTCCCGTTCCGATTCGCGCTCGATCGGGTCTTGAACCGCCGACAACTGACAACGGACGGTCTTTCACTTCATCGTTTCCCCTTCGCGGCGAACCAGGCGTACTTCGCGCCCGTCCACCAGAGGAAGCCGGGCGAGCCGTCGAGCTCTTCGCGCAGGACGTCCGTGCGGAGGTGCGGGAGTTGTGATTTGAACTCGGCGAGCGCCGACTGTTTGTCTTCGACGTGCAGCGCGCGACCGACGGAGTTCTTGAGCAGGAAGGTCTGCTGCGCGGCGGGGTTGCGCCAGCCCTCCTGCTGGTAGCCGTGGACGACCGCGAGGAGCTGCTCGTTCGCGGCGACCTGCGGGCGCGGCGGGGGCGGCGCGAGCTTCTGCGTCGCGGCGTTCGCGTCGGGGAGCGTAACCTTCTGCGGCTCGACGAGAGTCCAGTTGGCGAGTTCGCCGTTGACGTCCGCGAGCTTGGCGGGGTCGGCGCGGACGACGACGGCGAGGTCTTCCGAGCCGTCGCCGTTGAAGTCGCCGACGAAGGCTGAGGGCGACTGCGGCGGCTCGACGCGCACCGTGCCCTGAAAGACTTTCGCGATCTTGTCG
>JAIVGV010000348.1 GCA_020201365.1 Acidobacteriota bacterium | reverse complement strand
ATTCAATACACGACGAGAGAGAGAGACCTCGCGGCGTCAGTCGCTTCGCTCGCCTCCGAGGTCTTCGGCGGCGAGGTGGAGCCGCGCGTCCGAAGCGAGCGCCAGTGGTTCCAAGTCTATCTCTCGTCGACGCGCCACCACACACACGGCGTGCGCAGCGCCGTGACGGAGTGGCTGCAGACTTTAGGCGTCTGGGGGCTGCGCTCGCACGAGAAGTTCATCCCCGGCAAAGTCTTCGAGCAGCCGCGCGAGGCGGTCGCGTTGTTCCTGCGCCACCTGTGGGCGACCGACGGCTGCGTCTGGGCGGACGAGAAGGGCGGCAAGCACCACCCCGGAATCTATTACGCCACGAGTAGCTACGCGCTGGCGACTGACGTTCTGTCGCTCCTCCTGCAAGTCGGCATCAACGCGCGACTCAGAAGAATTAGCCAGAAGGGTAAGGGCAGAGATCAGTACCACGTCATCGTCAGCGGCAAGACCGACATTGAAACCTTCATTGACGAGATAGGCGCGGTCGGTCTTTACAAGACGGGCGCGCTCGCAAAGGTGAGGGCGTTCATCTCACAGACCAAGGCGAACACCAACCGTGACAGCATCCCGCACGAGGTCTGGAAGAAGTATGTCGTCCCCGCGATGGTCGAGCATGGCATCACGACGCGACAGATGTTCGCGGGCATAGGCACGGCGTACTGCGGCACGAGCATCTACAAACAGAACGTGAGCCGCGAGCGCGCCGCCTTGATCGCCGACGCCGTACTCTCAGATGAGCTTTCTCTACTGGCGAAGAGCGACGTGTTTTGGGACACGGTCGTCGCGATTGAGCCCGATGGCGAGACGGACGTTTATGATCTCACCGTCGAGGAACATCACAACTTCATCGCCGACGACATCTTCGTCCATAACAGTATTGAGCAGGACGCGGACGTGGTCGCGTTCATCTACCGCGAGGAGCAGTACAACCGGACGGAGGAGAACGCGGGGCTCGCCGAGATCATCCTCGCCAAGCAGCGCAACGGCCCGACGGGCACGGTGAAGCTCGCGTTCCTCAAAGAGTTCACGCGGTTCGAGAACATGTGGCGCGAGTAGCGCGGGCGCGCGCGTCACGGCGGAATTCAAAACGGGCGGCTGTCATACGGGTTTGACAGCCGCCCGTTTTCTATCGCACGCTTCGCCGCGGGCGACCGGCGGAAGAGAATGAGCGACGAAGGAAACGGGAACGACAACGCGCGCGCGCCCGCGGGCGGGAGACCGACGTGGGCGGAGATCGATCTCGACGCGCTCGCGTCGAACCTGCGCGAGGTGCGGCGCGTGGTCGGCGCGGGCGTGAAGGTGATGTGCGTCGTGAAGGCTGACGCCTACGGTCACGGCTCGCCGAGTTGCGCGCGCAGGTTAGAGCGCGAGGGAGCGGACTGGTTCGCCGTCGCGCTCCCCGAAGAGGGTGTCGGGCTGCGCGCGGCTGGCGTCACGAAGCCGATCCTGTGCTTCGAAGGGTTTTGGGAGGGGCAGGCGGCGCTGTGCGTGCGAGAGCGGCTCACGCCGATCATCTTCCGGCTCGACGCGGCGGAGGCGTTCGACCGCGCGGCGCGCGACGCCGGGGCAGACGCGGAGATTCACGTCAACATTGACACGGGGATGAACCGGCTCGCCGTGCGCGCGGACGCGGCGGCGGAGTTCGCCTCGCGGCTGCGCGAGTTTCGTAACCTGCGCGTCGGCGGTCTGCTGACGCACTTCACCTCGGCGGACGAGGCGGACGCGGTCGGGTTCACGCACGAGCAGGCGCGGCGCTTCGCGTCGGCGGTCGAAAGTTTCCGCGCGGCGGGGCACGAGCCGGAGGTCGAGCACCTGTCGAACTCCGCGGCGACGTTCGCCGAAGCCGCGGCGCGCGCGACGATGGTGCGACCCGGCGGCGTGCTCTACGGTCTCTGGCGCGACGTGCTCCGCCCGCAAGGAGAGCCGCCGCGCCTGCGACCCGTGATGGCGCTGCGCTCGCGCATCACTCTTCTGAAGCGCGTGCCCGCGGGCGAGACCGTCGGCTACGGGCGCACGCACACGCTCGCGCGCGCGAGCCTGATCGCGACGCTGCCCGTCGGCTACGCGGACGGCTACCGGCGCGCGCTCTCGAACCGCGCCCGCGTCGTCGTGCGCGGTCATTACGCGCCGGTCGTCGGTCGCGTCTCGATGGACTTGACGGTCGTTGACGTGACGGACGTGCCCGGCGTCACTTGCGAAGACGTGGCGACGCTCATCGGCACGGACGGCGACTGCGGCGTCACGGCGGAAGACTTGGCGCGCGACGCCGGGACGATCTCCTACGAGATCACCTGCGGCGTCGGCGCGCGCGTACCGAGAAGGTTCAAGCCTGGAGTCTAGAGTCTGGAGTCAGAAACAAGAACCGCCGGTCGCAGTTCGCCGGTCTTTGTCTCCCGACTCCAGACTCTAGACTCCAGACTTATTGAAGAACGAAGTTGTAGCTGATCACGCCGGAGACTTTGACGGGCTCGCCGTTGAGCCGCGTGGGCGTGAAGCGCGCCTCGAGCGCGGCTTGGCGCGCGGCTTCGCGCAGCATGGCGGGTCCCGCGGTCGCCGTCGCGGAGACGACGCGCCCCTGCTCGTCAACGAGTATCTCGACCGTCACAGTCCCTTGCGTGTGCGTCGCCTTCGCAATCGGCGGGTAGGGCGGCACGGGCTTGCTGATGACCTTGCTCGCGATGATCGTGCTCAGCGCGAGCGGCTTCTGCGGCGTCGGCTGCGGCGTCGCGCGCTGCCGCGGCGGCGGCAGGTCTTCGACTTCGTTGGCGGGGACGCCCACGACAACCGGAGCCGTGGCGCGACCCACCGGGTTGTTGCCGAGGTCGTTGACGCCGCCGCCGACCGGGGCGCTGTTGCGGTCGCCCAAGATGAACTCGCCGCGCGGCATCGGGATGACGTGCGTCTGCTGCGTCGAGATCGGGGGCGGCGAATTAGTGACCGTGTGTAGGTCTGTGTAGGCGTCCGTGCGTTCGGGCAGTTCGTTTCGCGCGCCGCCGTGCGGTGCGGGGTGTGAGTCTGCGGGCTGCGGGCGCGCGGCGGGCTGCGGCAGAGTCCACGGCGGCAGCATCGTGACCTCGAAGTTCTGCGAGCCGAGGTTCGCGGTGTACGCCGTGACGCTGGCGACGCCCGCGAGCGTGACGAGCAGCGCGTAGGTGGCGAGCGTGCCGAGAAGGAAGCGACCGCGGCGCTTCAGTTCCTTGCGGTGCGAGCCGGATTCGATCAGGTTGTGAAACATCTCGTTTGTCCTCTCTCGATTCCGGTGCCCGGTGGGTCTCTGGGAGCGGACAGTTGTGTTAGACTCCGCCGGCGCGCCGGTTGTTCCCGAACGCCGTGCGCGAAACTTATCATCTCTGAACACGGCTCGTCGTCGAACGACTTTGATTCTCTTCATCGGTCGTCGCTCGCCTCGCTTGACGACTGCGCGCGATGGGCGTCGTCATCCGTCTCGCAATCGTTAAACTCCATCCCGCTTCCTGAGGAGACTCTCGATGTCACAACAGCAAACAGCCGCGGCGCAGGGCGCGGGCGCGCCGCAGGAGGAACTCAACCCTTTCAAGATCGCGCAGGCTCAGTTCGAGCGCGCCGCCGACTGCCTCCAGCTAGACGACTCGATGCGGCAGATTCTGAAGAACACGAAGCGGCAGCTCGTCGTCTCGATCCCCGTCAAGATGGACGGCGGCGAGACGCAGGTCTTCGAGGGCTACCGCGTCCAGCACAACATCGCGCGCGGTCCCGCCAAGGGCGGCATCCGCTTCCACCCGAACGTCTCTTTAGACGAAGTGAAGGCGCTCGCCTCCTGGATGACGTGGAAGTGCGCGACCGTCGGCATCCCCTACGGCGGCGGCAAGGGCGGCGTGATCTGCGATCCCAAATCCATGTCGCGCGGCGAGCTCGAGCGGCTGACGCGCCGCTACGCCTTCGAGATCGCGCCCATCATCGGACCCGACCGCGACATCCCCGCGCCGGACGTTTACACCGACGAGCAGACGATGGCGTGGATCATGGACACGATCTCGATGGTGCGCGGGCACACCGAACTCGGGGTGGTGACGGGCAAGCCGCTCTCGCTCGGAGGCTCCGCCGGTCGCGGCGAGGCGACGGCGCGCGGCGCGCTCTACGCCCTGCGCGAGGCTTGCCGCGTGAAGGGGATCGATCTGAAAGACGCGCGCGTCGCCGTCCACGGCTTCGGCAACGCGGGCGCGCACGTCGCGCGGCTCGTCGCGGGCGACGGCGCGCGCGTCGTCGCGATGGCGGACTCGCAGGTCGGCGTCTATAACGAGCAGGGCATCGGCGTGCAGTCGGCGCTCCGGCACAAGGCGGAGACGAAGTCGCTCAAGGGGCTCGCGAATGCGACCGAGATCGCGCCGACGGACGTGCTCGAAGTTGACTGCGACGTGCTGCTGCCGTCGGCGCTGGAGAACAGCATCACGCTCGCGAACGTCGAGCGCGTCAAGGCGAAGGTCATCGCGGAGCTGGCGAACGGACCGACCACGCCCGGCGCGGATCGCGTGCTCGCCGAGCGCGGCGTCTTCCTCGTGCCCGACATCCTCGCCAACGCGGGCGGCGTCACCGTGAGCTACTACGAGTGGGTGCAGGATCAGTACAGCTACTTCTGGACGGAGGATCGCGTCAACGAGGCGCTGGAGCGCACGATCAAGCAAGCCTTCGAGGACGTTCACCGCAGGGCGCAGCAGTTCGACACCGACATGCGCACGGGCGCGTATGTGCTCGCCGTCGGTCGCGTCGCCGAGGCGACGCGCGTGCGCGGAATCTTCCCGTAAGACTAAGGAGCGAAGATGGACGACAAGATCACGGTTTACGAGAAGCCGACTTGAACGACGTGCCGCGAGGTGGATAGGCTGCTCCGTGAGAGCGGCGTGGATTACGCGAAGGTAAATTATTTCGTCGAGCCCGTCGGCGAGTCGAAGCTGCGCGAGCTGATCGCGAAGATGGGCATCAGCCCGCGCGAGCTGCTGCGGAAGAACGAAGCCGCCTACCGCGATCTCGATCTCGGCAACCGCGACTTGACCGACGACGAGACGATCGAGCTGCTCGTCGAGCGTCCCGAACTACTGCAACGCCCCATCGTCGAGCGCGGGCGTCGTGCCGTGCTCGCGCGCCCGGCGGAGAGGCTGAAAGAGTTTCTTGAGGCAGGATGATGGAACGCGTTGAGGCGGGAGCCCGACCGTGAGGGAGGGCGTCTCTGATGCAACTAAGAGACGCCCTCCCCCACGGTCGGGCTCCCGCCTTTGAGCTTGGCGGGCGGCTGAGAAAAACCGCCGGAAATGTTAAAATATGCGAGGAATTTCGGCGGAAAGTTGAGTTTTTGAGTGGTGGCGAAGAGTGCACCGGCGACCGTTTACGTCTGCCAGAACTGCGGGCACCAGTCGCGCAAGTGGCTGGGCAAGTGCCCTGACTGCGGCGAGTGGAACTCGTTCGTGGAGGAGCGCGCGGCGACCGCGCCGAAGGGCGTGGCGGCGGGACGCGCGCGCCTGAGCTTCGGCGCGGCGAAGCCCGTCGCCTACGGCGAGATCGAGTCGCAGGACGACGCGCGCGTCTCTTCGGGCGTCGCGGAGTTCGACCGGGTGCTCGGCGGCGGGATCGTGCCCGGAAGTTTAGTTCTGATCGGCGGCGATCCGGGGATCGGGAAGTCAACGCTGCTCTTGCAAGTCGCGGACAAGCTGAGCGCGCAGGGCGCGCGCGTGCTCTACGTTTCGGGCGAGGAGTCGGAGCGGCAGATCAAGATGCGGGGCGAGCGGCTCGGCGTCGCGGCGGCGAACCTGTTTCTACTTCCCGAGACGAACCTCGAAGCGATACTCGATGAGGTCGAGCGCGACGCGCCAGCCGCGATCATCGTTGACTCGATCCAGACGGTCTTCTCGCCGAAGATCGAGAGCGCGCCGGGATCGGTCTCGCAGGTGCGCGAGGTCGCGTCGCAGTTCCTGATGCTCGCGAAGGGGCGCGGCGTGCCCGTCTTCCTCATCGGTCACGTCACCAAAGAAGGCGCGATTGCGGGACCCAAGGCTTTAGAGCACATCGTTGACACGGTGCTCTACTTCGAGGGCGAGCGCCACCACAACCACCGCATCGTGCGCGCGGCGAAGAACCGCTTCGGCGCGGCGAACGAGCTGGGCGTCTTCGAGATGACGGGCGCGGGACTGGTCGGCGTCGCCAACCCTTCGGAGATGTTCTTGCAGGAGCGACCGCAGAACGTCGCGGGATCGGTCGTCACCGCCTGCATGGAGGGGACGCGCCCCGTGCTCGTCGAAGTTCAGGCGCTCGCTTCCGAGTCGAAGTTCAACTACCCGGTGCGCGCCACGCAGGGCTTCAACGCAAACCGGCTCGCGCTGCTGCTCGCCGTGCTGGAGCGGCGTGTGGGCTTGCGTATGCTCGCGAGCGACGTCTTCATCAACGTCGCGGGCGGGCTCGAAATTGACGAGCCCGCAGCCGACCTCGGCGTCGTCGCGGCAATCGCGTCGAGCTTCAAGAACAAGCCGATTGACGCGCAGACCGCCGTCTTCGGCGAGGTCGGCTTGACGGGCGAGGTGCGCGGGGCGATGCAGGCGCAGGCGCGCGCGAGAGAGGCGCAGGCGCTGGGATTTAAGAAGCTCGTGCTGCCCGCGTCGAACGTCGAGGGGCTGCAAAGACTGCTCGGCTTGCGCCTCGTCGGCGTGCGCTCGGTCGAGGAGGCGCTCGACGAGCTGTTCTGATCCGGCGCTATTCTTCCGCGCCGCGCCCTACGCGCCTCGGGCTGCGCACCTACGGGCAGGTGAGGGGTGAAGTGATCAGCGCCCCGGTGTTGTCAATCGTCAGCCGCTTGCACGTGTTGCCGTCCGGCGATTTGAGGATGATGCCCTGCCCCGGCGAACCGACGTAAACATTCCCGCCCTGCACCTGTAGCTTCTCATTCGGCGCGATAGTGCCGATGCCGACGTTGCCAGCTGACGAGATATCCATCAACTCGGAAAGGGTGGTGCCGCCGGCCGCTCTGCCAAAAAATTGGAACAGGTTCTGGCCGGCTCTCGTGTCCAAGCGCAGGAAGCCGCCTTGCGCGGTCGTGATGCCCAAACCAAAGCGGCTGTCGTTCATCCCGAAGTTGATCAGCTGTGCGTTGACTTCGGTCGCGACGCCGCCGAAGAACGACTTGGTGCTGCCATCCGAGACGTTGATGACCCCGTTAACATCGAGCTTCGCCGTCGGGGCCGTCGTCCCGATGCCGACTCTTGTGTCTGCGTGCGCGCCGTTCTGCCCGTTGATCGAGCCTAAGACGAGCGAGTTCGACTGCGTGACGAAGGCTAGGTGGCCGACCGCCGTGGCGTTCGCGAGCCCGTCCGCACTGTCAGAAAATGCGCCCAAGTAGGTGTTGCTGTTGCCGGTCGTGTTGCCGCGTCCGGCGTTCACCCCGAAGGATGAGTTGTCAAAGCCGGTCGTGTTGTTCGATCCGGCTTGCAACCCGAAGAAGGAGTTGCTTGTGCCGGTCGTGTTGTTCTGTCCGGCGGCACGCCCGAAGAAGGAGTCATCATTGCCGCTCGTGTTGCCGCTTCCGGCGTCCACCCCGAAGAAGGAGTTAGTGCCGCCGGTCGTGTTGCTATGTCCGGCGTTCAGCCCGAAGAAGGAGTTGTTGTTGCCGCTAGAAATCAATGCGCCCGGCGTGTTCGCCGCCCCAGCCCCGACGCCGACGAACGTGTTGCTGTTCGTGAAACTGCCCCCGCCCGTCACATTCAGGACGACGTTGTTGTTGCCGTTGCTGCCGATCATGTACCGCGCCGAGGTGTTGATGTCGCCCGCCACGTCGAGCCTCGCCTGCGGGCTGCTCGTCCCGACGCCGACGTTGCCCGCCGCCGTGATGCGCATCCGCTCGCTGTTGCTGCCCAGCCCGTTGGTGGCGAACAGGATG
>JAIVGV010000347.1 GCA_020201365.1 Acidobacteriota bacterium | reverse complement strand
CTCTCAGGCGGACTTGAGCATCTCTCGTGCGTGGCGTCGGGCGGCGTCGGTGATCTCCGCGCCGGTGAGCATCCGCGCCAGCTCTTCGACGCGGCGCGCTCTGTCGAGTTTCTCAACCCCGACCTGCGTGCGACCGCGCGCTGACGATTTGGTGACGCGCAGGTGCGCGTCGGCGAAGCGCGCGATCTGCGCCTGATGCGTGACGCACAGCACTTGGTTCGTGCGCGCGAGCGCTTTTAGTTTCAGACCGACCGCCTCGGAGACGCGCCCGCCGATCCCTGCGTCAACCTCGTCGAAGACGATAGTTCTGGGGAAGCGCGCGGGGCTCGCGATGGTCTTCAGCACGAGCATGAGGCGCGACGCCTCGCCGCCCGAAGCGACCTTCGAGAGCGGGCGCGCGGGCTCGCCTTCGTTCGCCGAGAAGAAGAACTCGACGCGATCAACTCCCGAAGCCGTGAACGCGCGCGCCGCATCAACACCCGACTGATCGCCGCGCGGCTCGCCCTCACCCGGCGCTTCGACGCGCACCTCGAAGCGCGCGTGCTCCATCGCCACCTCGCCGAGCGAACTCTCGACGCCGCGCCGGAACTCCTTCGCCGCGCGCACGCGCTCCGCGTGCAGACGCAGCGCCGTGTCCAGGTATGAATCGCGCGCGCGCTTCAACTCTTTTTCGATCTCGGCGGCGCGCTCGTCCGAGTGTTCGAGCGACGCGAGGCGCTCGCGCGAGCGCGCGAGGTGTTCGAGCGCGGCTTCGACCGTGCCGCCGTACTTGCGCTTGAGCCGCGCGATCTCCGCGAGCCGGTTCTCCACCTCGGCGAGGCGTTCGGGCGAGAAGGTGAGCGACTCGGAGAAGCCGCGCACCGTCGTCGCGAAATCTTCCAGCAGCGCGCGCGCCGACGCGAGCCCTTCCGCGTAGCCGCGGTAGCTCGACTCGTAGCCCGCCAGCTCTTCGATCTGCCGTTCGAGTTGGCTCAGGCGCGCGACCGTCGAATCCTGCTCTTCGTAGGTGCGGTCGTAAGCGTCGGCGCAGAGCGCCGAGATTCGTTCGAGGTTGTTGAGGCGGCGGCGCTCCTCTTCGAGCCGCTCGTCCTCACCGAGAGCGAGCCGCGCACCCTCTAGCTCGCCGACTTGAAAGCGCAGACCGTCAATCAGATTCAACTTCTCCGACTCGTCCCGCCGCAGCTCGTCCAACTCCCTTCGCAAACTAGACCAGCCGCGGAAGCGCGCGGCGACTTCCTGCCTGCGCGCGGCGAGCCCGGCGAAGGCGTCGAGCAGTTCGAGGTGGGTCTCCGCGTCGAAGAGCGTCTGCTGATCGCCCTGACCGTGTATGTCAACGAGGTAAGGACGCAGTTCGCGCAGCAGCGCGAGCGTGCTCAGACGGTTGTTGACGAAGACCCTGCCGCGCCCCGTTGACGACAGCTCGCGGCGCACGACGAGTTCGAGCCCTTCGTCCGCACCACTGTTCGCGTCGAGCCCGGCGGCTTCGAGCAGGGCGGCGACCTGCGCGTGTGCGCCGATCTGGAAGAGCGCTTCGACCGACGAGTGCTCCTCGCCGGTGCGTATGAGATCGGTCGAGAAGCGACCGCCGATCAAAACGCCGAGCGCGTCAACGATGATGGACTTGCCCGATCCGGTCTCGCCCGTCAGCAGGTTGAGCCCTCGCTCGAACTCGACGCGCAAGCCGCTGATGAGCGCGAAATTCGTGATGTTCAGAAGCGCGAGCATCGTTTCGCCGAAAGTTTTAGTCCGCGAATGAAAATTCCTTCCCCGACATTCTACTCAATCGTGCGAGCGCTTCGGTAGCCGGCGCGCGATTTTCGTTTGCAACCGTGCGCGGCGCGTGTATGATGCGCGCTCAACTCTCTCACGAAGGGGGCGTGCGTTGATGGACGAGTCGAAACTTCGCGCGTGGCGCTGGCACAGGCAGGGGCTCGACGGCGCGCTCGCGGGCGCCAAGCCGTCGGAAGTGTTAGAGCGCGCCGGCTGGGCGCGCTCGGTCGGCGGCGTGGGTCCCTACCTCACGCTCTTCTCGCGCGCGGGCACGAGCCGCGCACAGACCGATCAGGCGGTCGCCTCGCTCTCCATCCACGAGCTGCCCGCCGCGCGCGGCTGCACCTACGTCGTGCCCGCGTCGGAGTTCGCGCTCGCGCTCGCGGTCGGTCGTCAGTTCGGCGACGGCGAGATGAAGGTCGCGGCGAAGCTCGGCGTCACCGAGAATGAGATCGAGAAACTTTGCGACGCGGCGATGAGGTCGCTCGCGAAGAAGCCGCTCACGCCCGAAGAGATCAGGCAGGCGACGGGCGACGCCTCGCGCAGCCTCGGCGAGGAGGGCAAAAAGAAAGGCTTGACGACGACGCTCCCCATCGCGCTCGGGCGACTCCAAGCCGCGGGCGACATCCGCCGCGTCGCCGTCGGCGGGCGACTCGATCAGCAGCGCTACGCTTACGCGGCGTGGCGCCCGAACCCGCTCGCGAAATTCAGGCTCTCGGCGGAAGAGGCTTTCACCGAACTCGCGCGGAGATACTTCCGCTGGGTCGCGCCCGCCACGCTCGGCGAGTTTCAGTGGTTCGCCGGACTCACCGGCAAGGCTGCGCGCGCGTCGGTCGAGCCTCTGAACCTCGTGCCTGTCGAAGCGGGCGACGCGCGGCTGATGTTCGAAGATGATCGCGAGGCGTTCGCGAAGTTCAAGCCGCCGAAGAAGCCGCAGTACACGCTCGTCTCAAGCCTCGACTCGATCCACGCGCACCGGCGCGACGCGCGCTCGCTACTCGACGGCGGCGATCTCAAACGACAGATCATCGGCTCGCTCGCGGGGCAGCCGGGCGGCGGGCTCACCGACCTGCCGAGCCACGCGATCCTCGATCGCGGGCGGCTCGTCGGTCTCTGGGAGTTCGACGCGGAGTCGCAGTCAATCGCCTGGTCGTCCTTCGCGCCGAAGGACAAACAGCTCCACGCCGCGGTCGCGCGCACCGAGGCGTTCGTCCGCGATCAGCTCGGCGACGCGCGCTCCTTCAGCCTCGACACGCCCAAGAGCCGCGCCCCGCGCATCGAGGCGCTGCGACGCCAGCACGCCGCCGCGTGAAGCCTCGGGTGTCTCCGGCGTTTCTCGATCTTGCGACGGCGACCCGCGATCTCCTTCCGCCCTCCGCGCACGTCACGCGCCCACGTGAGCCTCGTTCTCGATCTGATCCGAAGACTCCTTCCCCACTCCCGCGCGCACGCGCGTGAGCAGCACGCCCGCGACGCCGAGCAAGCCGCCGACGAGCGCGACGAGCACGGGCGTCGTCGCGATGAGCGGCGCCGAGTTGGCGGCGGTCGTGCGGGCGAGCACGGTGATGAAGAGCAGTTGGTAGAAGGTGTTTCCGACGAGACCGAGCCCGACGAGCTACCACAAGCTCCCGCGAGGCGCGGCGAGCGAGCCCTCGCGCAAGAGTACGACGACGACGAGCAGCATCCACGCGTCGGTCGCCGTGAAGCCGCGCGCCCCGCGCCCGCGCCGGTGTGTCCGCCGTGTTCGTCGCCCGCGCCCTTCATCACCGCGCCGCGCGCTTCGGAGTCGGACGTTTAATTCACGGTTCGACGATCCGCGCGCGGGCGCGGCGCGGAGAGTTTTCTCGACGATCTCGACGCGGCTGGCTGCCGGGTTGCTTGTTAGCGTGGGCTGGTGAGGAGCGGCGCGATCTGCTCGTAGCTCGTGAGCACACGGGCGTCGCCGTGGCGCGCGCCCTCTTCGGAGTCGGGGTTGACGACGACGACGGGGACGCGGCGCAGCGCGCGCCGTTCGCGGACGTACTCGATGATCGCGTCGAAGCTTGGGAAGTTTTCTTCGGTGAGAATCAGTTCGGGCGACTCGCGCTCCGTCAGCTCGACCGCCTCGACGAGGTCGGAAGCCTCGACGGCTCTGTAGCCGTGCGACTCGACCGAGCGTCGCATCCCCGCGCGTATCCAGTCCACGTCTTCGACGATGAGGATCGTCGGTCGCCGCCCCGCCGAGTCGTCCATGAAAGAAGCCCTCTTGATGAAAACCGCACGGCTCACGTTCTCTGCCGAGACAGTCTATCAAGGGGCTCTTGAGGTCTCAGTCCTGTTCCGCACGCAGGGCGGCGCGTCACATGAGCGTCGGCTGGCGACCGGCGAGGTTGAGCGCGGCGTAGCACTCGCAGGCGATCTCTTCGAGCCGCCGCCTGTCCGTGACGCGCAGGCTCCCGCGCGTGTAGCTGATGACGCCGAGGCGCTGCAACTCGCCCGCGATCTCCGTGATTCCGGCGCGGCGCACGCCGAGGTGGTTGGCGATGCGCTCGTGCGTGATCTCGATGGCGTCCGCGCCGAGGCGGTCGTGGAGCATCAGCAGCCAGACGGCGAAGCGCTGCTCCGTGCGGTGGAGCGCGGCGCAGGCGGAGCGCTGCGAGACCTGCGCGATGTAGTCGCCCGCGTAGCTCATCAGCGTGTGGCGCAGCGCGTTGCCGCGCTCTAAGGCGAGCTCGAACTCCTGCCGGCGCATCTTCAGGGCGCTCCCGCCGACGCAGACTTTGAGCGACTGCGACGCGGGGCGCGTGCCGAGCAGCGACGGGAGACCCGCGACGCCCTCGCGCCCGATCATGCCGACCTCGGCGGACTTGCCGTCGCGCATGTCCGCGCGGCAAGAGACGACCGAGTTCTCGGGGAAGTAAACGAAGCGCATCGGCTGATCAATCTCGGTGAGCTGCTCGCCCCCCGCCAGCGAGACGGGTTCGAGCAGCGGGAGCAGGCGCGCGAACTCCGCGTCCGGCAGCCCCGTCAGAATCTTATTCGTCAGCATCTCTTTCATCGCCGCACCTCGGAAAAGCAAAACTTCCCCACGGAAGATCAAGACTCCCCTTCGTGACTCAGGCTCCCTTTCTAATGTGTACGAGCACCGACTTCGTGCGCGTGCCGCTCATGCGCTCGCGCACGCGCGCGAGCAGGACTTTGACCGGCTGAGCCGTGTCGCCGCAGCGGCAGGAGAAATTGAATCTGTCGGCTGAGCCGCTGCCCGCGGCGAACGCGGCGACGCGGCGGCGGAACTCCTCGACGTTCTCGAACGGCGCGACCTCTTCGTAGAAGTTGCGACCCGACACGTCGGCGGTCGCGCCGCCCGTCTCGCCGTCAGGCTCGACGCGCGAGTAGAGGACGGTTCCCTCGTCGTCCAGCTCGAAGAGCCCGTAGATTATTTGCCGCGCTACTGCGGTCGCACTCATGGCGCGAGTCTCCCTTCGCGAAATTGATGACCGGCCGACGCCGCGCGCAGGTGGCGTTCGAGCGAGCCGCCGAAGAGGCGGAAGTCGAGCGGCTTCTCGACGAACTCGTCGCACCCGGCTTCGCGCGCCGCACGGCGGAATTCCGGATCGCAGTGACCGCTGACGAAGATGACGCGGACGCGCGCGCCGCCGAGCTCTCGTATGCGGCGCGTGGCGGCGAGACCGTCGAGGCGCGGCAGGCTCCCGTCAATCAGGACGAGATCGGGGCGCGCGCTCTCGGCGAGCCGCACGGCTTCCTCTCCGTCCGCCGCTTCGACCACCTCGCAGCCGCTCATCTCCGCGAACGTGCGGAACAGGAAGCGCGTGTCTTCGTCGTCTTCGGCGACGAGGACGAGCGGGCGCTCGCGCGTCGCGCGTTGAGGCGCGGCGGGGAGTTTCGTGATCGTGATGTCGCTGAGCAGTGCAGTCATGGTTTTAGTGAGAACGCTTGCGGGGCGGAGTTCGGGGAGACTCTTCCCGCGCCGTTCGTCGGCGAAGCAAAAACACTCAGCCGAGCTTTCGAGTGCGACCAGACCGTCGCGTCTTGTGTAACCTGTTTTCGTCCTGCCGTCAGTCGTGCGCGTGACAGAGACGTCGCGCACTCGTCTGCCCATCCCCGGGCGAACTAGAGACCGGCGCAGCCCGAACCGTGGAACGTGATATTTATCTCACAGTCTGCGGCTGCGCGACATTGGGAACGTGGGAGGCGCGAGTAAGGGTTTTCCCTAATCACTTAAATGTTGTTGTGTCACAAGGCTGACACGCGGCGGTGTGGGTCGTCGAGTGAGATCGTCGTGGAGAGAGTCGAAGGCTAGCCGGAGTGGCGCGTGCGTTTTCAGAAAATAATTTCGCCGAAGGTACTAGGATGTACCGACAACACGGCTCGTGTTGGCTTAGGCTAGGTGGAGCGTTTATCGCGTGTGTTAGCGGGTCAGGGTAACTAGCCCGACCTCCGAGCTGCTGCGGGGCCGGTGGACAGGTTCGAAACCGGCCCGCTTTCGCATTTCCCGCCTTTCATTAGAAGAAAATTTATTGAGATTGACATATGTCATGTATCTGACATAAGGTCACCTCATGTTTATTGAGGACGCGGACGCGGAAGTGCTCAAGTGCGTCGCCGCGCGACTGTTCGAGGAGGGGAGGCGCGTGTTTCGCGAGGCGCACCTGAAGGGGATGGACAGCTTCCACGCCCCGACGCTGGCTGAGCAACTTGAAGGGCTCGACTCCGCGATCAAAGAGGAGCAGCGCGCCATCGTCATGCAGGCGGAGGCGGTCGAGCTTCATCGGCAAGCCATCAACGCGCGCACGAAAGTGCTGGCGCGGCTGAAGTTTGCGAACGGGTGGTAGTGCCCGCCGTTAAACTTACCTCTACTCTTCTCGGGCATCCGCGCCGACACTTCCTTTCACTCTTTATTATCCACACGACGCGCCCGGTCTCGCCACGGCTGGTCGAAGATGCGATCCATCTGACTCTCCATCAGCTCAAGGCACTCGCAGGAGCCCGCCGTGAGACCATCGGGGTCGAGCACGCGTATCTGACCGCGCGTGTAGCTGATGAGCCCAGCCTTCTGCAACATGCCGGCGGCGGTCGAGAGTGTCGGGCGGTGGACGCCGAGCATCTGCGCCATGTACTCCTGCCGCAGTGAAAACTCGTCTCGCCTGACCCGGTTATGGATGAGCTTGAGCCAGCGGCAGAGCCTCTGGTCAATCGTGTGCAGGCGGTTGCAAGCCGCCACGATCGAGGTCATGGTCAGGAAGGCGTGTGTGTAGCGCGCGACGAGGGTGTTGAGCGGCGAGGAGGGCTTGTCCATGACCTCGCTCTTGAAATGCTTCGCGCTCATCATGTGCCCGCTGCCCGCCACCTGGATCAAGGTGCGGGTCGGCGTCGTGGGCACGCGCAGCCAGAGTTGGATGCCGACCATGCCCTCGACGCCCATCAGCCCCACCTCGACGCTGCTCCCGTCCTCCATCTCTTGGATGGTGGACGTGATGCAGTCGTAGGGGAAAAGGATTATCTTGATCGGCTCGTCCGGCTCGATGAGCACCTGCTGAAACTCCACCGCCGTCCATTTCAGAAAAGGCTCGAGCCGCTCGCGCTCACCGTCCGGCAGCGACGCCAGCAGCAGGTTCTCCTTCCGCTCAGTCACGGCGCGACTCCTCGCTCTCGTGTTGCTTGGGGCTTGAAACTCTAGCCCGTGGCGGGGGGATAAGTCAGTACGTCCTGAAACCAACTATGTCCGATAGGCGACATAGCGGGCGGTGTGAGGCAGGCGGGTTGACGGCGCGCCGGGTAGCTTTTAATTGAAAGTAGGGCAAGACGAGTTCACCGCAGGGGAGCAGAGAGGTCACGCGGAGTTTACGCAGCGAAGCCTCTCTGCGCCGACTCGGCGAGTCCTCCGCGCGTCTGCGGTGAGTTCGGCGCCCGTCGCGGTCAACTGAAACCCGATCTAATTGTTCTGCAACCAGCCTTGCAGGATGGCGTAGCGCACGATGTCTATGCGGCTCGTCATGCCGAGCTTGCGCATGGCGTTGGCTTTGTGGACTTCGACGGTCTTGACGCTCAAGTCCAGCCGCGCCGCGATCTCTTTGTTCGAGTACCCCCAGGCGATCATGCGCAGCACTTCCCTCTCGCGGTCGCTCGGCTCGTTCCGCGGTGCGATGCCCTTGCCCGCGGAC
>JAIVGV010000346.1 GCA_020201365.1 Acidobacteriota bacterium | reverse complement strand
ACGCGGTGTTGCGTGTGAGCGTGCTGTCGGTGATCTGCACGGTCGCGGCGTCAACGTTCCCCGAACCGGGGTTAAAGATGCCGCTGAAGATCGCGCCGCCGGCGGTGCTGACGTTCCCGCCGAACGCGCTGCCGGTGATTTCGAGCGTGTCCGTCGTCAGGTGCGCTTGCGAGGAGCAGACGGCCCCGCCGGCGACTTCGGCGGAGTTGTCAACGAACGTGTCGTTGACGAGGCTCAGGTGCGTGCCGGCGCCGAATTTGACGGCGCCGCCCGCCGTCGCGGCGGTGTTGCCGATGAACGTGCTGTTGGCGATGGTCGAGACTCCGTTCGCCTGCACGGCGCCGCCGCCGCTGAACAGGAACGAGGAGTCCACCGAGACGCTGCTGGCGGCGTTGCCGATGAAGGTCGAGTTGTTGATGTTCAGGTTCGGGCCGAAGATCGCGCCGCCCTGGTTGGCGCTGTTGCCCGTGAACACGCAGTTGTTGACGTTCACCGTGCCGGCGTTGGCGTTATGAATCCCGCCCCCGACCCCGGTGAGTGAAATCGCCGAGCCGTTGCTGACGGTCAAGCCGGAGAAGTTCACCGTGCCCGTCGTCTTCACCGTGAAGATGCCGAACACTCCCGTCTCGCGGCGCACGGTCAGCGCGCCCGCGCCGGGGCCGTTGAAAGTCATGCCGAACTTGATGTCGGGCAGCGCGCGGCGGAGGTTGATCGTGTAGCGGGCCGCCGCCGGGTCGAAGCCCGGATCGCTCGTCGGGATGGCGAAGTTGACGACCGTGTCGGAGGCGGCGAGGGCGTTGACCTCCGTGATGATCGCGCGCAGGGTGCACTGCTGGCCGGGGACGCCCGCGTCCGCGTCGCAGGCGCCGTCGCCGGGGTTGGCGTCGTCGTCGTCGCCCGTGGAGTTGACGACCGTGCCGGCGGCGAGGTGCGGGCAGGTTTGCTGCAGCTCGAACGCGCCGATGTCCGTGCCGTCGCCGCCCGCGGCGTTCGGGTTACCGGGGTCGTCGAAGGTGCGCGGGAAGCCCGCGCCGCGCTGATCGGTCGTGAGCGCGCCGGTCAGCGCGGCGCTCGTGCCGCGGTCAATCGCGGGGCTGCCGCAGAGCAGCGCGATGGTCGGGACCGCGCCGCCGTTCTCCTTGGGTCCGCCCAGCGGCGGGAAAGGCAGATCGAATTTCGGGTCGAGCGGCGCGCCGCCCGTGCCCTTCAGATCGGTCGGCTGGACGAAGGTGGTGTCGTCTTGAGCCAACACCGGGACCAGGTTGAATCCGGCGGACGTGACGCCGAAGTAACCGCCGTCAACGATTGTGCTCTTGACGATCAGCGTGCCGCCGGCTTGAACGTTATTGACTAGGGCGCGCCCCGCGAGCCTCGTGAGCGTGCAGTTGCTGACGTTGGTCGTCCCCGAAGAGTTGTTGTCTATGCCGCCGCCGGTCGAGTTAGGGCTGTTGTTGCCGAAGACCGTGCTGTTGGTGACGTTCAACGTGCCGCCGTTCAAAGTCCCCGCGCCGACGTTGGCGATCTGGCCGCCGCCCGCGCCCGCGTCGTTCTTGGTGAACGTGCTGCCGATGATGTTGACGGTGCCGGAGCCCGTGTTCCTGACGCTCGCCCCGGACGCGACCGAGGTGTTGAAGCTGAACACGCAGGCGCTGATGTTCACCGTGCCGCCGCCCGCGTTGTGAACGCCGCCGCCGCCTTCGCCGCTGGACGCGGGCTGCCCGGAGCTGACGGTCATGCCGGTGAAGCTGACCGTGCCCGTCGCCGTCACGTTGAAGACGCGGAAGAGGTTCGACGCATTACTCGTGTCGCGCTGGACGGTGAGCAGGCTCGCGCCGGGACCCGTGATGTTGACGTTGGTCGAGAGATCGGGCAGCGCCTTCGTCAGCTTGATCGTGCACGCGCCGGTCGTCGCGTTGCAGTTCGGCTGGCTCGGAGGGATTTGGAAGTGGATGCCGTCGTCGCCCGCGTGCGCGTTCGCCTCCTCGATTGCCGCGCGCAGCGTGCACGCGCCGGCGCCCGTGTCGCACGAGCCGTTGCCCGGCGCGGCGTCGTCCCCGTCGCCCGTCGAGTTGACGACGAACAGGACGCCGGGCGAGACCGCGGGCGCGGCGGGCGGCCCCTGCGCGCCCGCCCGCGGCGGCGGCGACGCGGCGGCGCGGCCTGTGGGGGCAGGGCGCTCGGTCGGCGGGGAGTCTCTCGGCTCGGTGCGCGCCCCCGTAGCCGCCGCCGGAGAACCGGATTGCTGGCTGCCGGGGCGGGTGTTAAAATTCCGCGCACGCTCCCCCTCTTCCGAAAAGTCGTGCGGCGAGACTACACGGAGAAGCCCGTAGAAGTCCTGAGAAGCCCGTAAGAAAGTTCTGAGAGAGTTCTAAGAGCCTTCATGTCTCTGCTCATCAACCATTTCTATCGGTTCGGTGAGTTCACGCTCGACACCGATCAGAAGGTGCTGCTGCGCGCGGGCAAGCCCGTCAGTCTCACGCCCAAGGTCTTCGACATGCTGCTCGTCCTCGTCGAGAACGCCGGGCGCATCGTCAGCAAGGAAGACCTGATGCGCCGCGTCTGGCCCGACACCTACGTCGAGGAGTCGAACCTCACGACCAACATCAAGGAACTCCGCAAGGCGCTCGGCGACGAGGCGCGCCGCCCGCGCTACGTCGAGACGGTCGCGCGCCGCGGCTACCGCTTCATCGCCGACGTGGAGGAGGTCTTGCGCGAGGGCGGCGCGCCCGGCGACCGCGTCACGCGCCGCTTCGAGACGACCGAACACGCCCCGCCGCGCCGCGCCGCCGCCGACAACGGGCACGCGCCTTCGCCCGACGCGGCGCGGCAGCCGTACACGCGCGCCGCGCCGGAGCAGCCGGACGCGCCCGCCGCGGCGCGTGCGGCGCGGGCGCGCAAGTTGACCTTCGCGCTCGCCGCGGCGCTCGTCGCCGTCGCGCTCGTCGGCGCGGCTCTCCGGGAGTGGTCGGGCGGCGGGGGCGGCGACGCGAACGGGCGCGCGCGCGCGGGCGACGAGTCCGCCGCGGCGCTGCCTCCGCTCAGGTTCGAGAAGTTGACGGGCGCGGGCGAAAGCCAGCACGTCGCGCTCTCGCCCGACGGGAAGTTCGTCGCCTACACGCGCGGCTTCGGGCGCGCGCAGGGCATCTGGCTCAGGCAGCTCGCGACGGACACGAACGTCGAGATCGTGCCCGCGACCGAGCCCGTCTTCGGCTTGGCGTTCACGCACGGCGGCGACTACCTCTACTTCGTCGGCGGCGCGCCGACCGCGCTCTACCGCGTCTCGCCGCTCGGCGGCGCGCCGACCAAGATCGTCGAGCGGCTCGAAGGCAGGTTCTCCGTCTCGCCCGACGACCGCCGCCTCGCCTTCGTCCGCAGGGGCGTGGGCGGCGCGGGGCTGTTCGACTACTCGCTCGTCGTCGCCGACGCCGACGGACGCAACGAGCGCGCCCTGCTCGTCGAGCCGCACCCGAACAAACTCGACGCGCCGCTGTGGACGCAGGACGGCGCGGGCGTCGTCTGCGCCGACGGGAACACGGACGGCGGCGGCGAGGACGTGCGAGTAGTCGAGGTCAACGCAGCCGACGGCGCGCGGCGCGAGCTCTCGCCGGAGCGCTTCTGGCACGTCAAGCAGGCGGCTTGGCTGCCGCGCGGGCGCGGGCTCATCATGTCCGCGGCGAAGAAGGCGGGCGACTACAACCAGCTCTGGCGGCTCGCTTACCCGGGCGCGGCACTGACGCAAGTGACCGAGGGCGTGGTCTCCTACGACGACGTGAGCGTGGCGGCTGACGCGGGCACGCTCGCCGCCTCGCAGACGACGCGCCTCTCGAACCTCTGGGTCGGCGCGTCCGGCGCGGCGCGCGACCCCAGACGGATCGCCGAGGCGCTCGACAACTTCTGCTGGACGCCGGGGGGCGAACTCGTTTACGCCTCCGCCGCCAGCGGCAGAGACGACCTCTGGCTCATGCGCCCCGACGGCGCGCAGCAGCGGCAACTGACGGCGAACGCCGCGTCGAACGCCGCGCCCGCCGTCTCGCCCGACGGCCGCTACGTCGTCTTCGTCTCGAATCGCACGGGTCGCTTTCAGGTCTGGCGCATGAACGCCGACGGCGGCGATCAGGTTCAGCTCACCGACGGCGCGGCGAAGAACTACCCCGCCGTCTCGCCCGACGGTCGCTGGGTCTTCTACAACACGGTTGACGACTGGAACCTCTGGAAGGTCTCGGTCGACGGCGGCGAGCCCGTGCGCCTGACCGACTACGTGGCGGCGCGCCCCGCCGTCTCGCCCGACGGCGCGGTGATCGCGTGCGTCGGCAGGGAAGGCGGGCGGCGCACACTGCTCTTCGTGCCGATCGCGGGCGGCGCGCCGTCGAGGAAGCTCACGTTCGGCGAACTGCCCTCGCGCCTCCAGTGGACGCCCGACGGCGGAGCCGTGCTCTACGCGACCCAACAGGGCGGCGCGAACGCGCTCGTCCGGCAGACGCTCGACGGCGGCGCGCCCGAAACGATCGCGTCCTTCGACGCGGACGACGACCTCTACGACTTCGGCTACTCCCCCGACGGCGGGAGCCTCGCGGTCGTGCGCGGCGGCTGGCAGCACGACATCGTCCTCACCTCCGAGCCCGCGCGGTAGTCCCGCACCGCCGACGCGCCCCGGGCGCAACCGGCTAACCTAAAATTTAATCGCGCGGAAGTGTGCCGCCGCGACGGGGCGTGTGCGCGCGCGGGGCGGAGATGATAAGCTCGTCGTGTTCTGAAAAAGGCGGCGGCGCGATCTCGCGCGCGCCGGGGCTGACCCGATCAAGGCGGAGGCGTGTGCGATGGCGGAAGACCTGTCGAGAGACGTGAGCGAGATGACCGACGAGGAGATCGTCGCGCGCATCGTGCGGCTCGGCTTCGGCGGCGACGAGGGGCGCTACCAGAAGTTCTGCGAGACCTTGCGCGCGAGCCTGCCGGAGGGGACGGGGGTCGCCTTGCGCGGCAGCGTCGTCACCGCCACGCGCTGGGAGGACGGCGCGCCGTTCGACGCCGGCGGGCACGGCACGAGCGATCTCGACGTGACGCTCATCGGCGCGGAGGTGATGAGGTGCTGGGACGAGGAGTCGTACTACATCCCGGCGCTCCACACCAAGCCGCTCGGCGACAAAGACCCGAAGTGCGCGCCGACCTTGAACCCGCTGCGCGAAGAGTTGCAGCGCGTCGCGCGCCGCCCCGTCAACATCCAGGCGACCGCCAACATCATCCTCTTCGCGCGCGACGTGCTCTTCGGTCAGCCCTACTTCACGATCATCGAGCCGGAAGAAACCGACAAGGCGGAGACTGAAGCCGGGGGCGCGCCGGACTTGCAGAGCGCGGCGGGCGAAGGCGCGTGAAGCTGCGGGTGCTGAGCTACAACATCCGCTTCGGCGGGCGCGGTCGGGAGCACCGCATCGCCGAAGTCGTCCGCTCGGTCGCGCCCGATCTCGTCGTCTTCCAGGAGGCGACCGATCCCTTAGTAGTTGCGCGCGTCGCGCAGGCGACGGAGATGACGACCCGCGCCTCGCTCGACGCGCACTCCGTCGGCTTCGTCTCGCGCATCGCGGTCGCGCGCCACGAGTGGCACTACCCCGCAGGCGCGCGCCACGGAGTTTTAGAGATCGAGCTACCGGGCGGGGCGCGCGTCTTCGGGCTTCACTTGAGCGCGCGCTTCTCGAAGTGGAGCGAGGCGCGGCGCGTGCGCGAGATCGGCGCGCTCCTCGACAGCATCAAGGGACACCAGGAGGGCTTCCACCTGCTCTGCGGCGACTTCAACACGCTCGCGCCCGGCGAGATTCTCGACGCCTCCCACTTCCCGCTCTGGATCAGGGCGCTCGTCTGGGCGAGCGGGCGCGACATCAAGCGCGACACCGTGCGCCGCCTCCTCGACGCCGGATATGCGGACGGCTTCCGCACGCTCCACCCCGAAGAGCGCGGCTACACCTTCCCCGTCTGGGACCCGCACGTGCGCCTCGACTACTTTTTCCTGCCCCAGCGATACGCCGCGCGGCTCACGCGCTGCGAAGTCGTCAGCACGCCGGAAGCCGCGCACGCCTCCGACCACTTCCCGCTGCTCGCCGAGATCGACGTGCCTAGCTGAGACAGGAAGATTCACCGCAGAGGCGCGGAGGATTCGCAGAGCTTACGCAGAGAAGAAGGGTTTTCTCTGCGCAGCCTCTGCGAATCCTCCGCGCCTCTGCGGTGAGATATCTTTCGTTGTTAGGGCGCGCTCTTGAGGTACTTGTCCGGCAGCGGCGTCACGTTGGTCTCGCCCTCCCAGAAGATCGTGACGACCCACCAGCGTCGCCCGTCGTTCACGAGCTGGATGCTGTTGATGCCGCGCTGGAAGGGCTTCGCGTCCTCCGCCTTGTGGCGCGACTCGTAGGTCGAGAAGACGTGCGCGATGTGTCCGTACTGCTCTGTGCGGCGCGCGGACTCGCGCTCGAAGAAGCCGTTGCCTTCGAGGAAGGGCGCGCTGCGGGCGATGTAGTCCTCCGGCGAGAGCACGCGCGCGGCGTACTCTTCCTTACCGGTGAGCGGCGCGTCGGGCGGCGTGCCGGGCGCGCGGCGCGACGAGGTCGGGATGAGGCGCGCGCCGGGGATGAAGAGCGAGCGCATCCGATCCCAGTCGCGCTTTTTACCTGCGGGACCGGAGATCACGTCGTAGAGCGCGGCGAGGATGTGATCAATCGTGTCAACGTCCGCGGGGTTGGCGGCTGGCGTCTGCGGAGCGGTCGCCGCCTGTGCGGGCGGCGGCGTCTGCGCGGGCTGCGCGGGTTGGGTCGGCGTCGCCGACTGCGCGAGTGCCGCGCTCGCGCAGAGGCAGGCGGCAAAAAAGATCGAGGCTAAGAGCGAGACGGAAGGACGTCGCATCGTTGTAGCTCCTTGGGCTGCGGTCGTAAGTCGGAAGGAATTTACCACAGAGGGCACGGAAGAAAGTATGAACGGGGAACGATGAACGATGAAGTGAAGAAAGCTTGTTCTCACTTCATCGTTCATCGTTCCTACTTCATCGTTCCCTCCGTGTCCTCCGCGGTGAAATCTTCTCTTTCAGATCTTCGCGCCGTCTGACGCGCCGGACGCGGCGGCTGCTTCGCGCGTGTCCGCATCGGCGAGCTGTCGCAGTAGCGCGAGCATCTCCGCGTGGCTGGGGACGAAGAAGCGCGCGCGCGTGCGCGTCGTGCCGACGTGGACAGTCCAGGCGTCTTCGGGCAGTTGCGCGAAGAGGTCTTCGTCGGTGCGGTCGTCCCCGGCGGCGAGGCAGAACGCCGGGTCGGCGTCGGCGCGCGCGAGACGCGCGAGCACCTCGCCCTTGTTCGCCCAGAGGAGCTTGACCTCGACGGTCTTGTTGCCCCGGTAGGCGCGCAGCTCCGTCTCGGAGAGCATCCCTTCGAGCGTCGCGACCAGCTCGTTCGCCAGCCACTCGCCGAAGACCGGATCGCTCATGCGGTAGTGCCACACGAGCGAAAACTCTTTCTCTTCGATCAGGCTTCCGGGCGTGCGGTTGACGAAGTGTTCGAGCACGGGGACGATCTGCGACTTCCACGAGTCAGAGTAGTTCGCGCGGTACAGCTCCCACGTGCGCGTCTTCGGCGAGCGCATGATCGCGCCGTGCTCGGCGGCGAGCCAGAGCCCTTCCGCGTCGCCGAACCACTCTTCCAAGTCGCGCCGCGAGCGCCCGGAGACGAGCGCGACGACGTTCGCCGGGTTCGACGCGAGCCGCGCGAGCAGCGGCGCGAGGTCGGGCGGCGGCACGGCTTCCCGCGGTCGGTTCGCGTAAGCGACGAGCGTCCCGTCGTAGTCGAGCATCAGGCGCCGCGCGCGCGCCTCGCGGTAGGAGTTGACGAACTGCTCGACGGGAAGCTCCCGCGGGCTCTCGCCGCCGCGCTCGGCGCGCGACTCGGCGGCGGCGCGCAGGTTCTCGACGAAGCGTCGGCTCCAGTCGAAGACGTTGTTGCGCTCGACGCGGCGGTAGAGCGCCGACATCCTCTCCCGCCTCTCACTTTCGGGCAGCGAGAGCGAGCGCGCGATGGTCTCGGCGGTCTTCTCCTCGTCGTAAGGGTTGACGAGAAACGCCTCGCCCATCTCGGCGGCTGCGCCCGCGAACTCGCTCAGGACGAGCACGCCCGCGCCGTCCTTCTGACAGGCGACGTATTCCTTCGCGACGAGGTTGAGCCCGTCGCGCAGCGGCGTGACCCAAGCGAGATCGGCCGCGGCGTAGAGCGCGACGAGCTCGGGGCGCGGGATGTTGCGGCGGATGTAAACGACGGGCGTCCAGTCGGGCGTGGAGAACTCGCCGTTGATGCGACCGACTAGTTTATCAACGTCGTGGCGCAGGCGGTTGTACATCGGCACCTGTTCGCGCGAGGGGACGGCGACCTGCACGAGCACGACGCGACCGCGGAGGTTCGGGTGCGTCGAGAGCAGGCGGCGGAAGGTGTGGAGTCGTTCGGGGATGCCCTTCGTGTAGTCGAGGCGATCAACCGAAAGTAGTAGGTGACGATCTTTGAAGCGCTCGCGCATCTCGGCGAGTCGTCGCTTCGTCTCCTTGTCGTCGAGGAGTTTCGTGAACTCGTCGGGCGCGATGCCGATGGGAAGCGCTTCGAGGCGGGCGGTGCGACCGCCGACTTCGATCCTGTCCATGTGGCTGTCTAACCCAAGCACGCGCAGGGTTGAGGCGCGGAAGTTTTGCAGGTAGCCGTAGGTGTGGAAGGCGAGGTAGTCCGCGCCGAGCAGGCCTTGCAGCAGCTCCTCGCGCCGCGGGAGCAGGCGGAAGACGGACGCCGACGGGAAGGGGATGTGGAGGAAGAAGCCGATGCGCGCTTCCGGCAGGTCGGCGCGCAGGAAGCGCGGGAGCATCATCAACTGGTAGTCGTGAATCCAGACGAGATCGCCGGGGCGCAGGACTTTGAGCAGCGCGTCGCGGAAGCGCAGGTTCGCCTCGCAGTAGGCGCGCCAGTCTTCGGGCGCGAACTTGAGGATGGCGGGGAAGTAGTGGAAGAGGGGCCAGATCGTCTGGTTCGAGTAGCCCTCGTAGAAGCCGCGCGCCATCTCGGCGGGCAGCTCGACCGAGTGGTAGCCGTGCCGCTCCTCCCAGCGCGCGAGCACAGCCTGCCGCTTCGGATCGTCCGTGCCGGAAGAGTCGCCCGACCAGCCGACCCACAGCCCGCGCGACGCTTTCAAGATCGGCTCCATCGCCGTCGCCAAGCCCCCGGCGCTGCGCTCCGTGCGCCAGCCGTCGCCCGCGCGCTTCAGGGTGAAGGGCAGGCGGTTGGAGACGACGACGAGGCGGCTTTCGTTGTTCTCGTTTGCAGACATCTGATTACCCTTGTTCGTGAACTCGTGGGCGCGCCGCCCTTAATCAACTTGATTCTATCGCTGCTCGCTCTCTCACCGCAGAGGCGCAGAGGACTCGCAGAGCTTACGCGGAGGGCTGAATTACTCTGCGCCGCCTCCGCGTCAACTCTGCGCCTCTGCGGTGAACCGAACGTCGCAGGCACTCAACCGAAATGGATCGCGTGCGCCCTTACCGCCGAAGCAGAAACCAGTAGAACCCGAACGGCGCGAGCGCGAGCTGGTACGGCTCTCCCTTAATCACGGGGAACGGCGTCTCGCCGAGCATCTCGACCGGCGTCGCCCCGGCGTGCTCGCGCAGGTTGAGCTCGACGGGCTGCGCGCGCTCGGAGAGGTTGAAGACGCAGAGGGCGGTCTCGCCCGCGTGCTCGCGCGTGAAGGCGAAGACGGCGCGGTTCTCGGGCTTGACGAACTTCATCGCGCCGCGACCGAAGAGGTGGTGGCGCTTGCGCAAGAGGATCATGTGGCGCATCCAGTGGAGCAGCGAAGAGGAGTAGCGCTGCTGCGCCTCGACGTTGACCGACTGGTAGCCGAAGACCGGGTCCATGATGACGGGGAAGTAGAGGCGCGCGAAGTCGCAGCGCGAGAAACCGGCGTTACGATCAATTGACCATTGCATCGGCGTGCGCACGCCGTCGCGGTCGCCGAGGTAGATGTTGTCGCCCATGCCGATCTCGTCGCCGTAGTAGAGGAACGGGCTGCCGGGCAGTGACAAGAGTAGGGCG
>JAIVGV010000345.1 GCA_020201365.1 Acidobacteriota bacterium | reverse complement strand
ATCCAGACCGCCGAGAAGTAGCTGTAAGTTCTGCCGAAGACCCCGAGCCACGCCGAGGCTGAACCCGCGCCGACGAGATCGAAGCGCGGCTTGATCGTCCCCGTCGCGCGCACCTTCTCGATGACGGCGAGCGCGTCGGTCGCCTTGTACGTGACGAGCCCGCCGACGACCGTGAGCAGCAGGAGTAGCGGCAACACCGTCAGCGCCGCGGACGGCACAGCCGCGTGCGAGGTGGCTGCGTCGCGAGGTGTGAACGTGCTCATGCCGGGACTCTTTCGGCGGTCGAGAGAAGTTTATGCGGAGCGAAGAACAGGATAGCCCCGAAACGCGAGTTCGACAAACGGGCGCGGCAAGTGGTGGCGGGTCAGCTTGGAAGTCGGGGACAAAAAACTAAATGCGTTCACCGCGGAGACGCAGAGGGCGCGGAGGGGGCGCAGAGAAGGAAATAATGAAGTAGAAAGATGAACGATGAATGAAAGACAAGTCGCCTTCCGTTCATCGTTCATCGTTCCTAGTTCATCGTTTGCATCTACCGCGTCGCCGTCTGCGCGGCGCGCGGGGCGTAGTTGATGCGGCGCGTCTCGCGTATGCGCCCGTCGTCGAGCGCGCCTTCGACGATCTCGTAGCCGAGCAGCGCGAAGACGCGACCGCGCAGGAAGAGCGGGCGGGCGTTGCCGTACCAGTCAACGCAGGAGGCGCGGCAGGCGTCGTCGTCGGACTTCTCGGGGCGGGAGTCGAGCGCGCCCAGCTCTGTGAGGCGCAGCGAGTCGTTGCGCAGGTAGAGGACGGAGGCGGACTCGTTGAAGAGCTGCTCGTAGCCGGGGCGACCCGCGCCGCGTATGGGCAGACCCAAGAGACCCGACTCGTCGCCGTCGGGCTTGTAGAAGAAGCCCTGACTGCGCGTCTCGCCCTGCGTCGCGTCTTTGCGCACGTAGTCGTCGGCGACGAAGGGAGTCGCGCCTAGCCGGACGCTGCTGAAGTGTAGATCGTTGCCGCCCGTGCCGACGACGACGGCGTCCGAGCCGAGAGCCTCGATGCGATCAACGCCGTGGTTGAGCGGCAGCGCGGCGGTGACGCCGCCCGCGTAGCGCACGGCATAGACGACGCCGCGCGCGGACTTCTGCGGCTCGCCCCAGCCGCCGCCCGTGCCGTAGAGCAGGTAGTCGCCGACGTAGCGGTTCTGGAACGTGTAGCCTTCGGGCTTCGGCAAGGGTCTGTATGCGCTGGCGGGCGCGTCGTCAGCCCCGTCGGAGAAACTCGCGACGGGCACGCGCAAAAGCGCCGTATCGCCCTCGGCGACTTCCGCGCGCCACATGCCGTCGCCCGCCGACTCGGAGCGGACGAGCACGTTTAAGTACTTGTCGTCGCCTTGCAGGAAGGAGAACTGATCCACGGGGCTCCCCGACACGCCGAGCGCGCTCGGCGCGGAGCCGTCGAGCGGCAGGCGATAGACGAGCGAAGTCTGACGCGGCTTCGCGCCGCCGCGCATCCAGTCCGTCACCCAGACGTACACGGCGTCCTGCGAGGCGTAGAAGACTCGACCCGGCGCGCCGACGACCGCCGTCGCCTCGCACGTGAATTCGGGGCGCGCGAGATCGCAGACCGTGACGGTGTGCAGCGCGCGCTCGCCGGAATCTTGCGGCTCACGCGCGGCGCGATAGACGCGCGTCGCGGAGACGATGCGGCGGAACTCGGAGTCGGTCGCGCCCTTGTGCCACTTGCGCAGCGCGGGGAAAGAGCCGGAGACACCGTCGCCCCAGAGCGGGAGGTAGAGCGGCGTGTAGAAGACGAGCTTCGTGCCGACGAGGCGGCTGGCGTAGTTGCGCGAAGAGTAGTAGTCGTTCGAGCGCAGATGATACGTGGCGCGGTAGCGCAAGCCCCCGGCGTCGTTGATGTCGAACAGACCGATCTCGGTGCCGCCGCGCTGGTAGCTGTAGCCGATGACGACCACCGTGTCCTGCGAGACGAGCATCTCGTCGTACCAAGTGCCGCCCGGATCGACGTCGGGCGCGAAGGCGTCAACCGACGAGACGGGCTTCAGCGCGCCGTCGCCGACGGCGACCGTGAACAGACGCCCGCGCCGCAGGATGACGAGGTGGTTGCCGTGCACCTTGACGATTCCGCCCTCGTCAACGCCCGCCGTCTGCACGTTCGTGACCGAATCAACGTTGCCCGCGTCCTTCGCGTCGGACTTCGTGACCGACACCGCCTCCTGCGCCATCGCCGGAGCCGCCGTCGGAGCCGCAGCCCCGACGCCCGCCACGCCGCCCGCCATCGCCGATGAGCGGGTCGCCACCTCGCGCTTCCGCTTCTCGATCAGTTTGCGGAAATAGTCCGCCATCTCCTGCTCGGAGTTGAACGGTCGCAGCGTCTTCTTCGTCGCCACGCCGCCGCGGTTCGCGTTCGCGCCGGGCACGCTCCCCGCAGACCTCTGCGCGCAACCGATCGCGACCGAGGCGGCGACCGCCGCCGCCAGCAGCAACAGGCTTGAAAGTCTCTTCGCCGTCGTTTGTCTCTTCGCCATCGTCATGACCTCACTCTTCATGTCGGAGTCGCACACGACTAAAGAACGTGACAGCCGTTCGCAACTTGCGCCCGCCACTTGACTGAATTGGAGAGCCGAAACGAGCCGCGGGGCGCGTCCGCGCGACTTTAGACGGCGGGCGGGCGGGTTTGTCCCTGACGGGTGCGGGCGGCGTGGGCGCGAGCCTCGCGTCGCCGTCAGCTCGCCTCGTAGAAGCTGAGAGCCGAGTCGCCCTGTTTGAGTATGCGCCAGCGGCGGAGCTTGCCGACCTCATCTTTCAGAGCGTTCTTGTGGTGGTGTTCGGCGACGAGCAGCGCGTCGGGCGCGAGCAGCCGTGAGTCGGGCGCGCCGAAGTGTTCGAGCACGGGCAGGTAGTCCGAAGTATAAGGCGGATCGAAGAACGCGATGTCCCAAGACAACTCGCCGCGCGTGCGCGCGCGCTTCAAGTAGTCCGCCGCCTCGCTCAAGACGACCTCCGTCTCGTCTTCGGGGACGCCGCACAGATCGAGGTTCGCCTCCACGAGCCCGCACATCTTCCGCGAGCGATCCACGAAGTGGACGAACGACGCGCCCCGCGACAGCGCCTCGATGCCGACCGCGCCCGACCCGGCGCACAGGTCTAAGAACCGCGCTCCAGCGATGCGCGGCGCGATCACGTTGAACAGCGTCTCGCGCAGACGATCCGACGTCGGTCGAATCTGCAAAGACGGCGGGCTCTTCAGCACGCGCCCGCGGTATTGCCCGGCGATGATTCTCACTGCGCCACGATGGTAGCACAGCGCAGGCGGGGGGTTGGCTCCAACGGAACGCTTGATAGTTAGCCGACGGCGGCGAGACCGAAGCGGGCGTCCGAGCGGACGCGCTCGATCAGGCGGGAGGTCTCGCGCGTGCGTCGGCGCGCGCCCAAGTAGTAGTCGGCTTCCTTGCGCGCGTCTTCGAGAATCTGCACGTCGCGCACCAAGTTGCCGACGCGAAAAGTGGGGACGCCGGACTGGCGCGTGCCCATCACCTCGCCGGGTCCGCGTATCTCCAAATCTTTTTCGGCGATGCGGAAGCCGTCGGTCGTCTCCTCCATGATGCCGAGCCGCTCCTTGGCGACCGCCGTGCGCTTGTCCGAGGCGAGCAGGACGCAGAACGACTGCTGCGCGCCGCGCCCGACGCGCCCGCGTAGCTGGTGGAGCTGCGAGAGACCGAAGCGCTCGGCGTGCTCGATGACCATGAGCGAGGCGTTGGGCACGTCAACGCCGACCTCGACGACGGTCGTCGCCACGAGCACCTGAACCTCGCCCGCGACGAAGCGGCGCATCACGTCGTCTTTCTCGGCGGGCTTCATCTTGCCGTGGATGAGACCGATCTGGAAGTGTGGGAACACGCGGTCGCGCAGGTGCTCGTACATCCGCGTCGCGTCTTTCAGGTCAACCTTCTCCGACTCCTCGACGAGCGGATAGACGACGTAAGCCTGACGACCGGCGCGCACCTCGCGCTCGACACCCTTGTAAACCCCCGCGCGCTGATCCTCGCCGACGACGACCGTCTTGATCGGCGTGCGACCGGGCGGCAGCTCGTCGATCACGGTGACGTCCAAGTCGCCGTACACGGTCATGGCGAGCGAGCGCGGGATCGGGGTGGCGGTCATCACGAGCACGTCGGGGCTGAAGCCGCGCTCGCGCAGCGCCGCGCGCTGGAGGACGCCGAAGCGGTGCTGCTCGTCTATGACGACGACGCCGAGGCGTTGGAACTGCACGGCTTCCTGTATGAGCGCGTGTGTGCCGACGCAGAGGTTGACGACGCCCGCGGCGATGTCGGCGTGGAGGCGTCGCTTCTCGGCGGCGCGGAGCGAGCCGATGAGGAGTTCCGTGCGGTAGGGCGTGCGCGCGAGGAGTCGCTTGACGTTGCGCGCGTGCTGCTCGGCGAGGATTTCGGTGGGAGCCATCAGCGCGGCTTGGTAGCCGTTCTCGACGGCGGCGAGCATGGCGAGCAAGGCGACGATGGTCTTGCCGCTCCCGACGTCGCCCTGCAGCAGGCGGTTCATCGGCGCGTCCGACTGCATGTCGTCGAGGATGCGGCGGACTGCGCGCTCCTGCGCCTGCGTGAGCGAGAAGGGGAGTATTTCGTCGAGGTGACGGCGCACCTGCTCGCCCACCTCGATGATCGCGCCCTTCGGCTCTTTGACGCGCTCGCTCTTGCGCAGCGCAATCGCCAAGGCGACCCAGAAGAACTCCTCGAAGATGAGGCGCAGGTGCGCGGGGCTGCGCGCGCGCTCGTAGTCGGCGAGCGGAACGTCCTCGGTCGGGAAGTGGATGCGGCGCAAGGCTTCGGCGCGAGCGATCAAGTTCTGTCGCGCGATCAGATCGGCGGGTAGCGTCTCGGTGACGGCATCGTCCGGCAAGAGAGACAAGACCGCGTGCATGATCTCGCGCAGTCGCTTCGTGCGGAACTCGCCGAGCTTGCGATAGACGGGGACGCGCCGCCCGACGTGGATCGCCGCGAGCGACGGATCGCTCGCCGCCTCGTCGTCCTCCTCGCCGGATTCCGCGCCGACCTCGTCTCCCTCGTGCTCGCCCGCGCCGCCGGCGTGCGAGCCGCCGTCTGTCGCCCCGTTTGCGCCAAGTTTTTCGCGGGCGGCGTCGTCTATCGTCGCGCCTGCCGCCTCCGCGTCAGCGCTTATCGTCTTGTTCGCGTCTGAGTCGGCGAGCCGCAGCAGCTCGTGCTCCGGCGGCGTCCAAGTGCCGGGCAGCATCTCCAACTCGTCGGGCTTGTTGAGGCGTAAGCTGAAGGTGTTGCGGCGCGAGTCCCACTCCCACCTGCCGTAGGCGACGAAGCGCGCGCCCCGCGCGAAGCGTCGGCGGTTGTAGGCGACGATGCGCGCCGCCTGACGACCCGACACGAACCACCAGACGACGACGGGCTTCGACGTGCGTTCCGGATCGCTCGCCGTGATCTCGAAGATGAAGAGCGGCGGCGCTTTCGTCGGGCGGTTCTTGCCGACCTGAAAGCCGCCCGCCACGCGCACGTAGAGTTCGAGCGAAGCCTCCACGCCGTCGCGCAAATCCGCGATGCGCGCGAGGTGCGAGCGATCCTCGTAGCGCATCGGCAAATAATTGAGTAAGTCCTCGACCGTCGCATCGTTCGCGTCGTGCTTGTCCGATAAGGCTGCCAGTGCGAGCGCGAGACGGCGCGCGCCCGGCTGCCCGAGGCGCGGGACGGACTTGGCGAGATGGATGACGGGCGTCGAGAGCGTGAGAGACATCGAAAGCAAGGATGAAGGATGAAGGCGGAAGGATGAAAGAATGATCACACGACTTGAGCGGTCACGCTTTCATCCCTCATCCTTCCGCCTTCATCCTTGCTGTTCAGGCGTTTGCCGCCGTCTGCGTCGCGCAGAACTGATCGAAGGCGCGTGTGAGTTCGTCGGCGATTGACGGCGCGTCCCTGCCTTCGATCTGGGAGCGCTCGAGCATGAAGACGAGTTTGCCGTCCTTGAGGAGCGCGATTGACGGAGACGAGGGCGCGTAGCCGGTGAAGTGCTGGCGGGCGCGGTCGGTCGCCTCGGTGTCGGCACCGGCGAAGACGGTGATCGAGCGCGCGGGGCGCGGCTCGTGGCGCAGCGCCATGGCGACGCCGGGGCGCGCCTTGCCCGCCGCGCAGCCGCAGACCGAGTTGACGACGATCATCAGCGCGCCTTCGGTCTCCTTGATCGCGCGTTCGACCTCTTCGGGCGTGCGCGCCTCCTCGACGCCGAGCCGCGTCAGCTCCTCGCGCATCGGGCGGATCATGATCTCGTGGTAGGGCATCTTCTGAAACTCTCCTTAGCCAAGAATGTCGAGTCGGATTTTAGCACAAGCAGGCTCACGCGCGCCGGATCGTGATCGTGCGCGGCTCTTCGCCGTCGCCGCGGATCGAGACGCGATAGACGGGCGGGGGCAGCGGGTAGTTGCGCAAACGCTCCGCCCACTCGATGACGACGACGGCGCGCTCGTCGGTGAGCAGCTCGTCGAGGTCAACGGCGTGCGCGGACGAAGCGCCTTCGGCGAGGCGGTAGAGGTCGAGGTGGTAGAGCGTGAGCCGCCCGCCGTCGTGGCGGTTGACGAGCGTGAACGAGGGGCTTGTGACTTCCTCCGGGTCAACGCCGAGACCGCGCGCGAGCCCTTTGACGAGGACGGTCTTGCCCGCGCCGAGCGCGCCGTCGAGCAGGACGATCTCGCCGCCCGCGAGCCGCGCGCCTAGCGACGCGCCGAGCGCGAACGTCTCGGATTCAGTTGACGAACACCACTCGCCGACGGGCAGCGCGCCGTCGGATGAAGCTGAAAGCGGAGCGTTTGGAACGTCGCCCTGTGAAACTTCGTCGGCGGTACTGTCGCGACGCGGATCGTCGCCGGCTGTTTGTCGTCGCGCGTCGTTCGTGTTCTTCAAGGTTGTTCCCCCCATGGATCGAGCGCGCGCACGGCGTCGCCGAGGTGCTCGCGTATGTCGGAGGCGACCATCGTGCGCATCCCGCGCTCGCGCGCCGCGATGTCGCCCGCGAGCCCGCCGGCATAGACGGCGGCGACGACCGTCTCGAGCACGCCCGCTTGATCGCCGAGCGCGGCGCGCGACTGGGCGACGAAGCCGGCGATGATGCCCGTGAGCGTGTCGCCCGCGCCCGCCGTGCCGAGCCCCGCGTTGCCGGTCGGGTTGACGAAGACGCGACCGTCCGGCGCGGCGGTGATCGTGCGCGAGCCCTTGAGGACGACGATCAGCTCGTGCGCGACTGCGAACTCGCGCGCGGCGCGGACGCGATCCCGCAGAGCCACCTTGTCGTCGGCGCTCGCGCCGAGCAGCCGTCGCATCTCGCCGACGTGCGGCGTGAGTATGAGCGGCGACGCGCGCGAGCCGCGCAGGACGCTCGGCCAGGGGGCGAGCGCGTTGAGCGCGTCGGCGTCCAAGACGACCGGCGTTGTGCGCCGCTCGACAACGGCGCGGACGAGACGGCGCGTCGCCTCGTCGTCCGAGGTTAAGCCGGGACCGACGGCGATCACGTCCGCGCGTTCGGCGAGTTTCGTCAAGCGGTCAATCGCCGCGTCGCTTACCGCGCCGCCGTCGGTCTCGGCGAGTTCCGCCGTCATCACTTCGGGCATGACGCGGGCGGCGACCGGCGCGAGAGCCGACGCCGGCGTGGCGACGGTGACGAGCCCCGCGCCGGAGCGCATCGCGGCGTCCGAGCAGAGCACCGCCGCGCCCGTCAGGCTGCGCGAGCCCGCGACGACGAGCGCGTGCCCGTGCGTGTTCTTGTAAGAGTCGGGCGCGTAGCGCGTCTGTGCGAGCCACGCGCGGGCGTCTTCGGCTTCGACGAGGTAGAGCCGCGAGGGGGCGTCTTCGACGAGCGCGGCGGGCGTACCGATGTCTGCGACGACGAGCTGACCGTTGAGGTGCGACGCGGGCGGCAGGACGTTGGCGGGCTTCGGCGCGGTGAAGGTCACGGTCGCGT
>JAIVGV010000238.1 GCA_020201365.1 Acidobacteriota bacterium | reverse complement strand
GACGCGGGTCTGTGTTGTAGCGCGTCAGACCGAGCGGGACGACGGCGACGCTGCGCACGCGCGGGAACTCCGCGGCGAGATCGTGGATCGTGCGTCGCAAGATTTCTCCGTCGTTGATCTCCGGGCACAAAACGACCTGCGCGTGAATCTCGATCCCGGCGTCCAACAGCCGACGCATCTTCGCGGAGATGTCCGCGCGCCGCTCGTCAACGCCCAGCAGGTACGCGCGCACTTTGAGATCGGTGGCGTGGACGGAGACGTACTGCGGCGTGAGCCTCTGCTCGATGACGCGGCGCATCTCTGCTTCGGTGATCGAGGTGAGCGTCGTGTAGTTGCCGTAAAGAAATGAGAGGCGCACGTCCTCGTCGCGGAACGAGAGGGCCGGTCGCGCGTCGGGCGGGTTGCCGTGGCAGAAGCAGAAGAGACATTCGTTGGCGCACTGGCGCGGCATGATGTTCTCGAAAGAGAGCCCGAAGTCTTCGCCCTCGCCGCGCTCGATCTCGATCTCCCACTCCTCGCCCGTCTGCTTCTTCAGCACGTCGAGCGTCAGCTCGGTCTCGCCGCCGGTCTGGAAACGGAAGTCCAAGTAGTCGCGCACGGCGCGACCGTTGACGCGCAGCACGCGGTCGCCCGGCTCAAGCTCAAGCTCGGCGGCGAGCGAGCGCGGCGTGACCTCGGTGATCTCCACACCGCGGCGGCGGATCTGCGTGACGGCTGGCGTGACTGCGAACTCGTACATCTGCTTCGTGCCCGGAAGACTCTTCGCTGCGCGAACGAACCCGACAGTATTAACGAAGACACGCGCCGAGTCCAACCGAGCTGACGGCTCGGCGTGCGTCCCCGCCTGCGGGATTTGGATTGATGAGGCGGGGCGCCCGGCGGTTGCAGCCCGTCGGTCAGTTTTGACCGCGCGCGGGGCTTTCGGCTCCGGCATTTTGACCGCCCGCGGCGGGAAAAAAGAAGTCTCTTGACAGCGAGCCGCGCGAAAATCTAATCTCAATTTCGGGTCGCCGCGAAGCGACCGCGCGAAGCCTTCTCCCCGCCAGTTCTTCGTCATTATCCGGCAATTTTTCGACTCCCGCCCGCCCCGCGTCGCAGCCGAACATCGCGCGAGCCGTCGTGCGCCGAACGCCTCCTCTCCGCGTCGCGCGGCGGGGCACGCCGCTTGCAGCTTTCCCACGCGCGCCCGCGCGGGGGCGACAACTTCGGTCAACAAGGTTCGAATTTCGGCATGAGTAACTGTAACGTTCAAGCGGGTTCGACGCAGGCGACGGCGAGCGCCGCCGTGCTGCAAGCGCGGGCGTGTGCGCCGGCGATCCTGCTCGTCGAGGACGACAAGATTCTGCGACGCTACCTCGAAGTGCTACTGCGCCGCGCGGGCTACACGGTCGTCGCCGCGGCGGACGGGCTCGAAGCGATCCGCGTCGCCTTCTCGTCGGACGTCGCGGCGGTCGTCACCGACGCCGTCATGCCGCGCCTCGGCGGACACGAGCTCTGCCGCATCATCCGCTCCGACAAAGATCGCGCACACCTCCCGCTCGTCATGCTCACCGGCGTCGCGCACGACGGCTCGCACGACGACTTCGCGCACGCCGACGCGCGACTCACCAAACCCGTCCGCGCCGACGAACTGCTCTTCTGCCTCAAGCGACTCATCAACCGCACCGACTGACCCGTACGACACTCTGCTCAAGGCGAAGGGGCTGCGCGACGCGTCGCGCAGCCCCTTCGCCTTGAGCGCATAACCGATCCCGCGCGCCGCGCCTTCAGCGCGCGGGACTCGCCGTCGAACTCGAAGCCGACGCGCCGCCGATGATCTCGTCGAGCGGCGTGTACTCCAAACCTTGCGCCTCGGCGACCGCGCCGTAGGTGAGCTTGCCCGCGTAGGTGTTGACGCCCTCCTTCAGTCCCGCGTCGCGCGAGATGGCGTCTATGAAACCACGGTTGGCGAGTCTCAAGGCGTAGGGAAGCGTCGCGTTGGTGAGCGCGAAGGTCGAGGTGCGCGGCACGGCGCCGGGCATGTTGGCGACGCAGTAGTGCAGCACGCCCTCGACGTAGAAGGTCGGGTTCGAGTGGGTCGTCGGGTGCGTCGTCTCGATGCAGCCGCCCTGATCCACCGCCACGTCCACGACGACCGCGCCGTTCGGCACGTCCTTGAGCATCTCTTTCGTGACGAGCTTCGGAGCCGCCGCGCCGGGCACGAGCACCGCGC
>JAIVGV010000072.1 GCA_020201365.1 Acidobacteriota bacterium | reverse complement strand
TTTCGGAGTCGCCGCGCCGTCAACCTCCGAGCCCCGGACGCCCCGCCCCCCTTCTCCGCCGCGCCGCCCGCCGCCGTTTGAACGCGCGCCCGCCGTCCTGTAACCTTGCAGCACTCCCCGCGCGCCTGACGCGCCGAACACGAAATAGTCTCTATGAAAAAGTTTTCCCTGCTCACGCTCTCGCTCGCCCTCGCGTCCGCTCAGATGGTCGCGCCCCCGGCGCGCGCCCAGCAGATGCGACCCGCGCCCCAAGCCCCGACGACGCAAACTCCGACGGCGCGGCAGCCGCGCCCCGCGCAGCAGAGCGCGGGCGGTTTCAATCTGCGCGACTACGGCGTCGAGTTCTCTCTCGAGCCGCGTCTCGTCGTGACGATGGCGGCGCTCGACGCCGCCGGGTTCGATCCCGCTCCGGGTAAGCCCGCCTCCGCTTTCCGCGCGCGCGTCCGCGCCGATCAGTCCGCGCTCGATCCAGACCTGCGCGAGCGCTTGCACCGCTTCTACGAGCTGAACAAGCTGCGCTCGCCGGGCGCCACGCCCGCCGAGCAGTCTGCGCGCTACGTCTCGCTCGCCTTCGCCCTGGGCGCGCCGCCCGACTTCGAAGCGCCGCCGCGCTCGGACGATCTCTTCGAGGGCGTCGCCGAGGTGCTCGACTTCGCGCCGCTCCTGCGCGACTTCTACCGCCGCTCCGGCATCAGTGAGCGACTCCCCAACTACCTCGCCGAGTACCGCGCCGAGGGCGAGCGCCTGCGGCGCCCCGTCGCCGAGATGGTCAAGGAGACGCTCGACTACCTCCACACGCGCCCCGTCACGACGGTCGTCGAGCGCGTGCGCGTGCCCGCGACCGAGACCGACAAGAAGAAGAAGGACAGCCCGCAGACGACTTTTACGACGCGCGAGCACGAGCGCCGCTTCCTCGTCGTGCCCGACCCGCTCGCCGCGCCCGGCGCGATCAACTTCCGCGTCATCGGCGACGACTACTACGTCGTCGTCCCCGCGGGGATCGATCCCGCGTCCTCCGAAGTCCGCCGCGCCTACCTGCGCTACGTCGTCGATCCGATAGTGCTGCGCTTCAACCGCGACGTCGCCCTCAAGCGCGCCGACGTTCAATCCATCCTCGACGCGCGCGCGCGAGTTTCCGGCGGCGCGGCGATGCCCACCGCTTTCGAGTCGGTCGCGCGCTCGCTCGCCGTCGCCGCCGACGCGCGCATCAACGCGCAGTCGCGCATCAGTGATCTCCAACAGCGCGCCGCCGCGCGGCTGCAAGCGACGCCCGGCGCCGCGCGCGCCGCGCTCACGAAGGAGGTGCAGGACGAGCGCGCGCAGATCGAGGACGAGGCTACGACTGAGCTCGCCGACGCCTACGAGCGCGGCGCGGCGCTCGCCTTCTACTTCGCCGAACAACTGCGCGAGCAGGAGTCGTCCGGCTTCGACTTCGCGGACTCTTTCCCCGACGTGATGTCGCGCCTGGACGCGGCGCGCGAACTCCGCCGACCCGAAGAGTACGCGGCGGCGCGAGCGCGTGTCGCGGCGGCGCGCGAGCGCGCGGCGAAGGAGGCGGCGGAGATGTCGCCCGCCGAGGCTGAGGGGGCGCGCCGCCGCGCCGAGTTGATCCGGAGTCTCGACGAGGTTTCGCGCCTCATACAATCGCACGACTTCGCCTCAGCCGAGCAGCGCCTGCGCGCGATGCTCTCGGACTACAAGGGCGAGCCGCGCGTCTTCTTCGCGCTCGGTCAGACGTGGAGCGCGTCGGCAGCCGACGCCGTCAACAACGAGACGCGCGACGCGCGCCTCGCGAACGCGCTCGCCAACTACGCCAACGCGATTCAGGTCGCCGACCGCGCCAACGACCTCGCGCTCATCGCGCGCGCGCACCTCGCGCGCGGTCGCATCCTCGAATTCCTCGAACGCAGGGACGAGGCGCTCAAAGAGTACGACGCCGCGATCCAGATCGGCGCGGCGGGCGGCGCGGCGTACCGCGAGGCGGTCGAGGCGAAGAAGAAGCTACAACCGTAGAAGAAAGGGATGAAGGCGGAAGGATGAAGGATGAAAGCGTGATCACTCAGCTTGAGTGACCACGCTTTCATCCTTCATCCTTCCGCCTTCATCCTTCAGAAAAGCGTCGCCCCGCGAAAGCCCGACTCTCGTCGAGCCCGCGGGGCGCGCTCTTCGCCCGGAGGAGACCCACCACGATCTTAACCGCCGGTCGAGGTTAAACTCATCACGATTTACGACCGCCGCGCGCTAGAGTTCCAGAAACTGCACGACCGCGCGCGGATCGCTCACCGGGCGCACGACGACGGGCGGGATCGGCGCGAGCCGCGGCAGCACACGCAGGCGCGGCGTGACGACGGTCGGCGCGGCGAGGCGCGTCGGCGTCGCCGGGAGGGCGAGCGCCGGCGGGAGCGCGAAGAGTTGCGGCACGGCGGGCGTCGTCACGACGGGCGCGGCGAAGAACCCTTCGAGCCCTTCGGGGAACGACCACGCCTGCGGCGCGGGCGATCTCTCCGGCGTCACCTTCACGCTGCGGCGGTTGTGGTCGCGCGTGACTGTGAGCGTTACCTCGCCTTCGTCCTTGCGCGAGACGAGCCGCGAGAGATCGGCTGCGCCTCGGACGCCCTCGCCGTCAACTTCGGTGACGATGTCGCCCGCCTTCAGTCCAGCCTTCGCGGCGGGGCTGTTCTCCGAGACGGAGGTGACGAGCACGCCGCCGCCGCGGCTCACGCCGAAGTAGTCGGCGAGCTGATCGGTGAGCGGCGTCGTCGTCACGCCGATGCGCCGCCCGCCGCCGAGCGCGAACGCGAAGCCGCCCTGCTGACCGCGCAGCCCCTCGAACTGTCGCCGCAGCTCCTCGGACTGCTTCCGCCACTCCTGCGAATTCTTCTGCCAATCCTGCGACTGCTTGCGCCACTCTTCCGCGCGCTGGCGAAACTCCTCCGCCCGCTTGCGCGCCTCCTCGCCCGACTCCTTCTGCCACTGCCTGCCGTCCCAGCGGAACAGCTCGCCGTTCTCCGAGCGCCAAGCCTCCGCGTTCGCGCCCGGCAGGGCGAGCGCGCCGCCGCCCGCCAGCGCCCCGACGTGCGCCCCGTGCGCGAGCGCGACGCTGATCCCGCGCTCGCCGCCCCCGCGCGAGACGGTGAGTCGCGCCGTGTGTTCGGGCGACGACTCGGAGACGAGCCGCGAGAGCTTCTGCGTGCTCGACACCTCCTCGCCGTCGAAGCGCAGGATCACGTCGCCCGACTGCAAGCCAGCCTTCGCCGCCGGGCTGTCCGCGACGACGCGCGTGACGACGACGCCGCGCGGCTCGCCCGACAGGTTGTAGCGACTCATGTTCTCGCGCGTCACCGGCTCGGTATAGACGCCGAGGTAGTTCCCGCCGACGACCGACGAGTAGGCGCGCGAGCCGTCGTCCTGCGCCGCGAAGAGCGCCGTCGTCGCCGACTGCCCGAACGCGACCGCCGACGCGCACGCGCACGCCGCGAGCAGACCCAGCGTGAACAGCAACTGTTTTTTGGACATGGAGAGAGACCTCCCGCGAGAAAGATTTTTCCGCCCCTTTGCACGCCGCCTCCCCCGCGCGGGTTCCAAAATTTTGCGGAAGAAGATTCACCGCAGAGTCGCGGAGACCTCGCAGAGGTTACGCGGAGACTTGTCTTCTCTGCGGAAACTCTGCGTAGGCTCCGCGACTCTGCGGTGAAGAGCCGTCACCCGATCATCCAAGCCGGTTTTGAGCTACAATCCGCCGCGATGAAGGTTCTCGACATCGGCTGCGGCAGGCACAAGACGCCCGGAGCGGTCGGGCTCGACAGCAACCCGCGCACCGCGGCGGACGTGATCCACGATCTCAACCGCACGCCCTACCCCTTCGACGATAACGAATTCGACGCGGTCGTCGGCAATCAGGTCGTCGAGCACTTGGACGACCTGATTGCCGTCGTCGCCGAGCTGCACCGCATCACGAAGCCCGGCGGCGTCATCCGGCTGGATACGCCGCACTACTCCGACATCGCCTCCTACACAGACCCCACGCACCGCCGCCACCTCACCACCGAGTCCTTCGCCTACTTCACGGGCGACCGCCCCGACTTCGACTTCTACAGCGACGTGCGCCTCCGCCCCCGCGTCATCCGCGTGACGATGCTGAAACTGTGGCGCGCGCTCGGCGTCGAGCTGCTCGTCAACAGTTGCAACCGCTACCCACGTTTACGCTTCATCCGCCGCTTCTGGGAGTCGTACCTCTGCTACGTCGTCCGCGGCAAGACGATCTATTTCGAGTTTGAAGTCTTGAAGTGAGCCGCGACTCTGAATTTGAGACTTGGGGGCGGTGAAGAGTTCGGCGCGTCGCAAGGCGTGAAGCGACGACCGGCGCGGTTCAACTCTCAGTGTCGGCGATAGACTTCGCGCCCGTCGCCCGCGAGTTCGACGGCGAGCTTGCCCTCGGAGTGTGCGAGGTCTAAGTGCGCCGCCGCCTCGGAGACGGCGAGGAAGCGGTGCACGTCGTCCGCGTCGGGGAAGAGTTGCCGCGAGACCTCCCACGCGGTCGCGCCCGTCTTCGGCACGAGCGAGATGACGGCGGACTGCCGCTCGCGGATCGCGCGAAGGTAGCGGTTGAACAACTCCTCGTAGTCACTCACGGAGTCGCCGTGCCCGCCGTAAACGAGCGTCGGCGCGAACGTGCGCAGGCGCGCGAGGCTGACGAGGTATTCCGCGAGCGACGGGAAGCGGCGCGCGGGGTTGACGGGATCGGGCGAGAGGACGGGGTTCGGCGTGACGCGCTTCAACACGCAGTCGCCCGCGATGATCGTGCGGTCAGCCTCGCGCACGAAAGAGCAAGAGCCCGGCGTGTGCCCCGGCGTGTGGATGACCTTCAGCGCGCCCGTCTCGAACTCCAACTCCGCATCGTCTTTCAGCTCCGCGTGCTCGTGGTCTTCGAGCGCGTCGGCGAACTGGCGGACGTGCGCGTAGAGCCGCCGCATCTTCTCAAGCTCGTCCGCGGGAACGCCCGCACGCAGGAGTAGCGCGCGGTTCTCCTCGTATTCGAGCCTTCCGGCGCGGTGTCCCGTCTCCCACCCGTGGACGAAAACCTCTGCGTCCTTCGCCTCGTCGCGGAGTTGCTTCGCCAGCCCGCAGTGATCCTCGTGCGCGTGCGTGAGGACTATCCGCCTGATGTCCTGCACGCGGAAGCGAGCGCGCCGCAGCCCCTCGCGCAGCGCCTCAATCGCTTCCCTCGTCTTCGGTCCCGTGTCTATGAGCGTGACGGGCTCTTCCGCGACGAGATAGACGTTGACCGCGCCGATGTAGAAGGGCGTCGGGACTGAGATGGGGACAATCTTCATAGGCGGTAGGCGGTAGGCAGTATAAAACAGCCGAACAGGAGAACGCTCGCGGACGACGCAACTACCTGTTTACTGCCCACCGCCTACTACTTAAAACGCGTAGCGGTTCGCCTGAATCAGCACGTCGGCGAGGCGCTGGCGCGCGGCGACGGTGTTCGTCGGCGTGCGCTTGGTGAAGCGACGGAGCGCGGCGAGGAGCGTGCGCAGCTCGTCGCCCTCGCTCATGGCGGCGAGGACGTTGCGCGCGCACGTCTCGATGCGGTCGAGCGCCTCGTGCGTGAAGACGCGCACGATGTCGAGGCAGCGCGCCGCAGCCTCTTCGCCTTGCGCGCCCGCCATCTTCTGCGCGCGCAAGGTAGCGGACTCCAACGCGTAGGTATCCATGATGATGTCGGCGCAGCCGAGCAGAACTTCCTGCTGGTCGCCGAGCGCCATCATGTACTTCTGCGCCGCCGTCCCCAACGTCATCAGCGCGACCTTCTTCGCGTTCTGCGCGAGCTTCGCTTCAGCCGCGAGCACGCCTTCGTCCTCGTCGAAGCCGGGGAGCGACGGCGAGAGCACCTCGTCCATCAACTTCTGCGCGGCGGGCAGCAGCGCGAGCTGTCCAGACATCGCGCGCTTCATGAGCATTCCGGGGATGAGCATCCGGTTGATCTCGTTCGTGCCCTCGAAGATGCGGTTGATGCGCGAGTCGCGGTAGGCGGCTTCCGCCGGGTAGTCTTTGGAGTAGCCGTAGCCGCCGTAAGTCTGCACCATCTCGTCGGCGCAGTAGTCGCAGAACTCCGAGAGCATGACCTTGATGATCGAGCACTCGGCGGCGTACTCCTCAATCGCGCGCAGCTTCGCGTCGGGCGTCGTCGTGTCGCTGATCGCGCCGTCAATGAGTCCGAGCGTGCGGTAGATCATCGCCTCGCCGACCCACGCGCGCACAGCCATCTCGGCGAGCTTGTGCTTGATCGCCCCGAAACTGGAGATGGGTTTGCCGAACTGGTGGCGCTCGTTCGCGTAGCGCACCGCCTCCGAGGTCATCAGCTTCATCCCGCCGCCGCACATCGCGCCGAGCTTGAAGCGACCGATGTTCAGGATGTTGAAGGCGATCTTGTGCCCCTTGCCGACCTCGCCGAGCAGATTCTCGACAGGAGTTTTGACATCTGAGAGGACGAGCGCGGTCGTGGACGATCCCTTGATGCCCATCTTGTGCTCTTCCGCGCCGTTCGTTAAGCCCTCCTGCCGCTCGACGACGAAGCCCGTGAACTTGTCGCCGTCAACCTTGGCGAAGACGACGAAGACGTCGGCGAACCCGCCGTTCGTGATCCACATCTTCTCGCCGTTCAAGACGTAGTGCGTGCCGTCCTCGCTCAAGCGCGCCGTCGCCTTCGCCGCGAGCGCGTCCGATCCCGACCCGGCTTCCGTCAGCGCGTAAGCCGTCACGAGTTCGCCCGAGGCGATGCGCGGCAGGTACTTCTTCTTCGCGGCCTCCGTCCCGTAGAAGAGGATCGGCAAAAGCCCGATGCCACTTTGCGCGCCCATCGTCGTCGCGAACGAAGCCGAGCGACCCAAGTATTCGCCGACGATGCCGCCCGACACCTGATCGAGTCCGAGCCCGCCGTACTCTTCGGGCACGGTCGCGCCGATGAGCCCCAGCTCGCCCGCGTGGCGGAGCAGTTCGCGCGAGATGTCCCAGCGGTGCTGCTCCAGCTCCGGCTCGCGCGGTCTCACTTCCTTGTCCATGAACTCGCGCGTCGTCTCGCCGATCATGCGGTGCTCTTCCGTGAAGTCCTCCGGCGTGAAAATCTCCGCGGGCGCGCGCTCCTCGATCAGGAAGCCCCCGCCCGCCACGATCTTTTTCTCATCGGCTACGGCTGACATAGGACTCGTCCTTTCTGGCTGACTGTTTGGAGACTGAATTCATTTAGCCACAGAGGGCACAGAGATCACAGAGGCGACAAAGGCGAGAATCGAGCCACGACTTTTTTGGTCTGTTTGTTTCCCCCTCTGTGATCTCTGTGCCCTCTGTGGCTAAAACTATTTTCACTCGACGCGTTCGAAGATGCCCGCCGCGCCCATGCCGCCGCCGACGCACATCGTGACCATCGCGTAGCGACCCTGCCGGCGTTCGAGTTCGCGCAAGACGGTCGCCGTGAGCTTCGCGCCCGTGCAGCCCAAGGGGTGTCCGAGCGCGATGGCTCCGCCGTTGACGTTCACTCGTTCGGGATCGAGTCCCAAAGTTTTGATCACGGCTAGACTTTGGGCGGCGAAGGCTTCGTTGAGTTCGATCACGGCGATGTCTTCGAGCGTGAGCCCGGCGATCTTCAAGACCTTCGGGATCGCGTTGACTGGTCCGATGCCCATCTCTTCGGGCGCGCAACCCGCCGTGGCGTAGGCGACGAAGCGCGCGAGCGGCTTTAAGTTCAACGCACGCGCGCGCTCGTCTGACATGACGACCGCCGCCGCCGCGCCGTCCGACATCTGCGACGCGTTGCCCGCCGTGATCGTCCCCTTCGCGTGGAAGGCTGGCTTGAGCTTCGATCGTCCCCTTCGCGTGGAAGGCTGGCTTCAACTTCGCCAATCCCTCTTCGCTCGTGTCGCGCCGCACGCCTTCGTCTTTCGTGAAGGTGACTTCGCGTCGTTGTTTTCTCCCGCGCGCGTCCAGCTCCTCGAACGTGACTGTGAGCGGCACGATCTCGTCGTCGAAGTGCCCCGCGTCCTGCGCCGCCGCCGCGCGTCGGTGAGAGCGCAAGGCGAAGGCGTCCTGCTCTTCGCGCGAGACCTCGAACTTGCGCGCGACGTTCTCGGTGGCGAGCCCCATGTTGAGATAAAAATCCGGGTAGTGCTCGACCAAGTACGGGTTCGGGCGAATGATGTGCCCGCCCATCGGGATCATGGACATGGTTTCGAGCCCGCCCGCGACGATCACTTCCGCGCTGCCCGTGCGAACGCGGTCGGCGGCGATCGCGATTGATTGCAGCCCCGACGAGCAGAACCGATTGATCGTCATCGCGGAGGTCTCGACCGGCAGCCCGGCGCGGATCGCCGCCGCGCGCGCCACGTTCATCCCGGCTTCAGCCTCCGGCATCGCGCAGCCCATGATCACGTCCTCGACCTCTTCGGGCGCGACGCCTTCGGCTCGCCTGATCGCCTCCTTGATCACAGCCGCGCCCATCTCGTCCGGTCGCGTGTCGCGCAAAGTCCCCTTCGGCGCTTTCCCGACCGCCGTGCGGACTGACGAAACTATCACTGCTTCTCTCATCTCGACCCCCGTGCGGAAAACTAACTCGCCTTCGCGCCGCTCGCGCTCAAACGCGCCATCTCGTGCCGCGCCGACTCGACGACCGACGGCGACGCCTTCCCGATCGAGCCCGCGTCGAACGGCGGCTGCGGATCGTATTCCATGATCAATTGTATGATCTGCGCCGCTTCCGCGCCCGCGATCTCGCCCGCCAGATACAGAGCCATGTCCAGCCCCGCGGAGACGCCCGCCGCCGTGACGATCTTGCCCTGTCGCACGACGCGCTCTTGCACCGCCTCCGCGCCGAACGCCGCGAGGAACGGCATCGCAGCCCAGTGCGTCGTCGCCTTCAAGCCTTTCAACAGACCCGCCGCGGCGAGGACGAGCGCGCCGGAGCAGACCGAAGTCGTCCAACGCGAAGTCTCGTGCGCCGCGCGCAGCCACTGAATCGTCGCCGCGTCTTCCATCGCGCTGCGCGTGCTGTTGGATGAGCCGGGGACGACTATCACATCCGGACTCGTCACCTCGGCGAAGCTGTAATCGGCGACGAGCGCGAGCGCGCCGCTGTCAGTCCGCTTCGCGCCCCGCTCGCGCGCGACGAACTTTACGCGCGCGCCGGGCAAGAGCGTCAGCGTCTCGTAAGGACCTATCGCGTCGAGCGCGGTCAGACCTTCGTAGAGAAGAATCGCAACGTCCATCTTCGCAGAACCTCCGAACGCGGCAGCCGAGACTTTCATTCCGACTTGGCGACGGCGACCGAGACCTCCGTGATCGGCAGCAGCCCGCGCAGCGCCTTCGGATCGACCGAGACGAGGAAGCCGCGCTTGCCGCCGTTGATGTAGATGCGCGGCAACGAGAAGATCGTGCGCTCGGCGTAAACCGGAAGCGCGGCGCGCGTGCCGAGCGGGGAGGTTCCGCCGACGAGGTAGCCCGTGTGCTTCTGCGCCACTTCCGGCTTGCACGGCGCGACGCTTCTCGCGCCGATCTCGCGCGCGAGCTGCTTCGTCGAAACTTCGCGGTCGCCGTGCATCAAAACGATCAGGGCTTTGCGCGCGTCGGTCTCCATCACCAGAGTCTTGACGACGGCGTGCTCGTCAACGCCGAGGCTCTCCGCCGAGTGGCGCGTGCCGCCGCGCTCCTCGTAGGTGTACAGGTGCGGCGCGAATTCCACCTCCTTTTCGCGCAGCACGCGCACGGCCGGCGTGACCGGGTAGTCCATCGTCGCGACTAATTCCTGAGCGGCTTGCCCGTCTTCAGCGTGTGCGCCATGCGCTCCTGCGTCTTGCGCTGACCGAGGAGCGAGAGGAACGCCTCGCGCTCAAGGTCGAGCAGGTACTGTTCGCTGACGCGCGTCGGGTGGTTCAGGTCGCCGCCCGTCAGCACGCGCGCGAGCTTTTCGCCGATGAGCGCGTCGTGCTCGGAGATGAAGCCGCCGCGCAGCATCTGGTGGACGCCGAGCTTGAGCGTCGCGAGCGCGGGGTTACCCATCGCGAGGATGTCCGTGCGCCGCGCGGGCGGCGCGTATCCGGCTTGCGCGAGCGCGAGCACCTGGCGTTTCGCGTCGGCGACGAGGCGATCCGGGTTCATCGAGATCGAGTCCTCGTCGCGCAGGTAGCCGAGACCTCTCGCCTCTTCCGCCGAGGTCGAGACTTTCGCGAGCGCGATGGTCTCGAAAGCGCGCTTGAGATGCGGGAACGGATCGGCGTCCCGCATCCCTTCCGGGATCGAATCGAGCGCGCGCACGAGCATCTCCTTCGTGCCGCCGCCCGCGGGGATGATGCCGACGCCGACCTCGATCAAGCCGGTGTACAACTCAGCCGACGCGCGCACGCGGTCGCCGTGCATCAGCATCTCGCAGCCGCCGCCTAAGGTTAGGTTGAACGGCGCGACGACGACGGGCTTCGGCGAGTAGCGCAGGCTCATCGTCGCGTCTTGGAAGGCGCGGGCGACGAGATCGAGGTCTTCCCAGTTCTCGTCCTGCGCTTCCAGAAGGACGAGCATCAGGTTCGCGCCGACGCAGAAGTTCGCCCCTTGGTTGCCGACGACGAGCCCGACGAAATTCTTTTCCACCTCGGCGAGCGACTGCTTGATCATCTGGATCGTGTCGCCGCCGATGGCGTTCATCTTCGAGTGGAACTCCAAGCACGCCACGCCGTCGCCGATGTCTATCAGCGACGCGCCGGAATTCTTCTTAACGACGTTCGTGCGCTCCTTGACCGACTTCAAGATGATCGCGCCGGGCGGATCGTCGACGGGCTTGTATTCGAGCGTGACGAAGTCGAAGAAGTAGCGCTGCCCGCCTTCGGTCTTGTAAAAGCTTTTCGCGCCCGCGTGGAGCATCCGCTCGACGTTGAGCGGAACAGTCCAGCCTTCCTCCTGCATCCGCGCGACGGATTTCTCGACGCCGATGGCGTCCCACGTCTCGAAGACGCCCAGCTCCCAGTTGAAGCCCCAGCGCATCGCGCGGTCAACGTCCAGAATAGTGTTCGCGATCTCAGGGATGCGGTTCGCCGCGTAGCGCAAGGTGCGCCCGACGGTGCGCCACAGGAAATGCCCGACGCGATCCGTACCCCACACGAGCGCCTTGATGCGCCCGCCCACGTCCTCGATGTTCTTCGCCACGTCGAGCGCCGGGAGTTTCGCCTTCTGCGGCGGTCGGTATTCGAGCGCGGCGTAGTCGAGCGTCCAGATTTCAGACTTCTCGCCGTCGCCTTTCTGCTTGCGGTAGAAGCCGCCGCCCGTCTTCGCGCCGAGCAAGCCCCGCCCGATCATCTTCTCGAGAAACTCCGGCGGGACGAAGACTCCGCGCTCCTCGTCTTCCGTGAGCGCCTCGTAGAGATTTCGGGTGACGTGCACGAGCACGTCGAGGCCGACGATGTCGAACGTGCGGAAGGTGGCGGACTTGGCGCGCCCGACCGCCTGCCCCGTCATCTTGTCAACTTCCTCAATCGTGTAGCCGTCGTCGAGCATCGTCTTGACGGTGACGAGCGCGCCGTAGGTGCCGACGCGGTTGGCGATGAAGTTCGGCGTGTCCTTGGCGACGACGACGCCCTTGCCGAGCCGCTCGTCTAAGAAGCCGAAGACCGAGCAGGCGACCTCGGGGCGCGTCCACTCGGTCGGGACGAGCTCGCACAGGTGCAGGTAGCGCGGCGGGTTGAAGAAGTGCGCGCCGAGGAAGTGCGCGCGGAAATCCTCGGAGAAGCCCTCGGCGATCTGCCGCACTGGGATGCCGCTCGTGTTCGTCGCGACGACCGAGCCGGGGCGGCGCGCCTTCTCGACGCGCTCGAAGAGCCGTCGCTTGATCTCTAAGTTCTCGACGACCGCCTCGATGACGAGGTCGCAGTCTTTCAACTTCGCGAGATCGTCGTCGAAGTTCCCCGTCGAGACGAGCCGCGCGCGCGCAGCCGACATGAACGCCGCGGGCTTCGCCTTCTTCGCCGCCTCGAGCCCGGCGCGCGCGATGCGGTTGCGAACTTCCGGCGAGTCGGGCGCGAGCCCCTCCGCCGACTCTTCCGGCGTCGGTTCGCGCGGCGCGATGTCTAAGAGCAGCACAGGCACACCGGCGTTGGCGAGGTGCGCGGCGATCTGCGCGCCCATCGTGCCCGCGCCCAAAACCGCCGCCTTTCCGAAACGAAGCATGGGGAAGGACCTTTCTCAAACGCGAGCCTCCGCGGGAGCACGTGATCTAAGAGCGACTGGACGTAGCCGGTCTGACCAGCCCACTCGTAGCCGTCGGGGCGGGAGATGACTTGGCGCAGCTCGACCCCGGCGGCGCGCCACTCGTCGGTCTCATCCTGATAGCAAAAGTCTTCCGGCGTGCGCGCGCCGTAGAGGGCGACGAGCTGACCGAAGCTGTCGGCGCGCGCGATGGCGTGGCGCAGCGCCGAGCGCACCGGCGCGATGCCTGTGCCCATCGCGACGAAGACGAGGTCGCGCCCCGCGTGCGCGTCGAGCGGGAAGCCGCGACCGACGAGCTGCGTCAATTCAACCCTGTCGCCCGCGCGCAGCTCGTAGAAGGGTCCGCCCACGTCGCCACTCGCGCCGCCCGTGCGCTTGACGAGGAATTCGAGCGCGTCGTCTTCGGGCGCGCTCGCGACGGCGAAGTACGACTCTGCTTCGCCGACGCGCAGCCGCGCGACCTGCCCGGGCGCGTGTGCGATCTTCGAGCCGCCGGCGACGCCCATGTCGAACGAGCGCACGTCGCGCGCTTGGCGGGAGACGCGCGCGACCGTGAGCGTCGTCGTCCCCCCGCCCGCGCTGAAACCCTGTGACACCATCCTAGTTTTCCCCGCGTGTGCCGCGCAGTTTAGCGCGAATGCTTCGCGCGTGGAAAGCGGCGGAGAAACGATGAAGTCGGGGCGACGAGCGATGGAGTGAAGGCAAAGGCTTTCCGTTCATCGTTCCTCGCCCCGACCTCATCGTTTCCCGTTTCGCGGCGGGCGCGCGCCTGTGGTAAAACAGCAGCGTCCGCGTTAAGACCCGCCCAGACTTTTACAGACGACTTTGAGGGACGACGCGCGCGCGTGACGCGCTCTCTCACGCCGCGTCCGTTCCGTGGAGGGCTCGAAAATGTTTCAGCGACTGATCGCGACGACGGCGACGTGGATCACCGTCCCACTGCGGCTCACGCTCGGCGTCGTCTTCATCGGGCACGGCGCGCAGAAGGTGTTCGGGGCGTGGGACGGTCCCGGCTGGGGGAAGTTCATTTCGTTCCCGACGCCGTTCTCCTTCATGCGTCCGGCGTGGCTCTGGATGGCCGTGGCAGCGCTCTCCGAGCTCGTCGGCGGCGTGCTCGTGCTCCTCGGGCTGCTGACGCGCGTCGGCGCGTTCCTCATCATGTGCGTGATGCTGACCGTCATTTTCGGCGTCCTCTGGACGGAGGGGTTCTTCCTCCCGCGCGGCTACGAGTTCCCGTTCGCGCTCCTCGGCGTCTGCCTCGCGCTGCTCATCGCGGGCGGCGGTCGTCTCTCGCTCGACGCCGCGCTCGTCGATCCGCGCGCGCGCAGACGGTAAGACTCAAGTGATGAGTACTGAGTACTGAGTACTGAGTGAAAGGCAGAAAGCGACTCGGCGCTTCTTGCTTCTTCTCAGTACTCAGTACTCAGTACTCAGTACTTTTTATGAAACGTTCTCCGCTCGTCGTCATCTTCGTCACGGTCTTCATAGACCTCGTGGGCTTCGGGATCGTGATCCCCGTCCTGCCGTACTACGTCGAGGGGACGAAGTTCAACGCGAGCCCGCGCATGGTCGGACTGCTCTTCGCGTCCTACTCGGTGATGCAGCTCGTCTTCACCCCCGTCCTCGGTCGCCTGTCGGACAGGTACGGGCGGCGACCCGTCCTCTTCGTCAGCCTGCTCGGGACGAGCGCCGGCTTCATGATCATGGGCTTCGCGACGGCGCTGTGGATGCTCTTTCTGGGGCGCATCATTGACGGCATCACCGGCGGCAACATCTCGACCGCGCAAGCCTACATCGCCGACGTGACGACGAAAGAGGATCGCGCGAAGGGCATGGGGCTCATCGGCGCGGCGTTCGGGTTGGGCTTTACGTTCGGACCCGCCATCGGCGGCGTGCTCTCGAAGTGGGGCATCAGCGTGCCGTTCATCTTCGCGGGCGCGATGGCGTTCGCCAACGCCGCGCTGCTCTACTTCACGCTGCCGGAGACGGTCACTAAAGATCACCCCGCGCGCGCGTCGGCGGCGACGGGTCGCTGGTCGCAGCTCGCGCGCGCGCTGAAGAACTCGCGGCTCGCGTTCGTGCTCGCGATCTACTTCCTCTTCGTCGTCGCCTTCTCGATCATGACGACCTCCTTCGCGCTCTTCACGAT
>JAIVGV010000558.1 GCA_020201365.1 Acidobacteriota bacterium | reverse complement strand
ACCTACCGCCTCACCAACATCTCGCGCGGCGAGCCCGACCACTCGCTCTTCGAGCTGCCCGCGGGCTACACCGTCAACGACCGCGGCACCTTCGAGCGCAAGATGATGATGCGCGAGCCGCAGCAGGAGCCGTGACCGAACTTGCTCGGCTTTGCAAAAAGGGCGAAGTGAAAAGCTCACTTCGCCCTTTTTATTTGCGCTCGGAACAGACTACATGGCGACCTACCTCGTTAGAGCGACGGGAAAATCGGGTACGGTCTGCGGCTTGGCGGTCGTCGGCGTTTGCCGTCCGTGCGTCAGCTCTTTGACCGTTTCCGAGATGAAGAGGTCGAGCATGTTGACGGTGATGCGTCCCTTGCCGACGTAGTCCGCATGCCCCTGCAATCCGTCAACCACCGCTTTGGTGAACGCGCCGTTGTTCCATTCGCTTGCCTCTAGTGAGAACTGATTGCCGGTCGAAGCGGCGAAGACGATGGCGCCGTTCTCCGCGCTTGAGAGTTCGTTGACGACGCCGTTAAGTTCATTTCCAATGCCGCGCCGTGTGCCCAGCACATTGCCGGAGTGACAGGTGTCTATGAAGAACAGAGTCTTGCCCGCGATTGCGGCGACCGTGTTCTTGATGTCGGCGAAGGAGACGCCTGTGCGAAGCAGTCGTTCGGTGTCGGCATTGGAGGGCAGGAAGTAGTAGAGACCGTTGTTGTCCATCACGCCGTGCCCGGCGAGCAACACGACGGCAACATCCTTGCTCGTCGTCTCCTTGCGAATCCAATCCAACCCGTCGAGCACATCGTCTTTCGTCGCGCCGTCGTCAGTCAAAACTTTCACGACCACGTCGCGATACAGCCTGCCCTTCTGCTGCCCCCAAGCGGCGGCGAAGTCGCGCGCGTCCTTCGATGGATAGGTCAGCTTTAACCTCGGATCGGCGTAGGCGCTCACGCCGACGGCGAGCACGTAGAGCTTCGGTTTGATCTCGAACTGATCATTCGCCGCAGTCATAGGGCGACTAATTGCGCCCAACGCGTTGGCGGTAGCGGCGGCTTTACGCGCGCGCACACGCATCGTTGCGGGCACGCTCGCGGCGAAACGGTTGGAGGCGATGACGGAGACCTGACTCTCACCATCGGGAACTTGGACGCGCAACTCGCGCGTGCCGGCTCCCTGATTCGTCGCTTGGAGTCCGAGACCTCGGTCTGAGGCGGCGGGTCGCCCGTCAACGAGCGCCTTGACTTCCGTCACAGGCTCACCCGAAGGCGCGCGCACGTTGAAGCGCACCGTGACTTCGTTTGACGAAACCTCCGCGCCATCCGAAGGCGACACGATCTCGATGACGGGCGGCAGCATCTGCGCGACGCTCGCCTGCTGCCCCTTGCGCCCCGCCTCTTCGTTCGCCTCTCTGAGCGCCAACTGCTCGTCGCCAGTCTGCAAGATTTTCGAGACGACATCGGGGCGGTAATAGACGCTGCGGAACTGCCCGACGGGGAAGAAGTCCGCCGCCGCGTCGCGCCCGTTGTTGACGTGCCAGCCGATGAGGTCTTCCGCGCCGGGCGCGGCGTCGTAGTAGCCCGAAGGCGTCCAGAGAATTCAACGCTTGCGGTCTTTGTGCGGGAAGAAGGCGAGCAGTTCTTTGCCGTCCGTCATGCGATACCAGCGGATCGTGCCGTCGCCGTAAGCCGCGAGCGCCAGCCGCCCGTCACCGCTGATGTTCACCGCCCACGCTGCGCCGGGCGCGGGCACTTTCCACAACTCCTGACCGCTGCGGTTGAAGAGGCGGCTGTAGAAGTCAGTGCCGAGCAGGAAGCGTTCGCCATCGGGCGCGATGGCGAGGCTGCGCGACCTTTCGTACTGTTCGAGTTTCAGCGGCGTGTTGTTGAGGCGCGGCGGGTAGGTGTCCTTCCAGTCGGTGACGGAGAGTCCGGGCGCTTCCGTTAGCGGCGGGCGCATGTCGCTGGCGGCGGGCGCATCGGGCGTCAACGTGCGGTCGGAGAGTTGGAAGACGGCGGGCGACTTGCCGAACAGTTCATAGCCGAAGCGGATCGCGCTGGCGTGCGCGTCGGTGAGGAAGCCGTTGAGAATTGCGCGGTAGTCTGCGATCTGTCCGGCGTGCGCCGGCTGCGTCTCTTTGTGCTGCGCGTCGAGGACGCCCCACAACGCGCCGCCCGCGCCATAGACGATGCCGCCTGTAGGTCGCGAGACGATGTCTTTAATCCTATTGACG
>JAIVGV010000557.1 GCA_020201365.1 Acidobacteriota bacterium | reverse complement strand
GGTGAGCACCGCGAGGTCTATGACGTAGTGCAGCCGCCTCTTGGTGATGATCCGCCGGCGCGCGCGCGGCGGCTCGTCGCCGCGCGCCGCGGGTCTGAAGTGGAGATCGCTTCGCGTGCTTTCCATGGTCGGGGGTTATCCCTTCGAATCAGTCCTCTATTGCGGGGATCGAAAAAGTTGAGTTCGCGCCTAACGCCTGAACTTCTCGACGATGTCGCCGACGGCTTCGATCACGTCGTCGGCGTCCGCGTCGCTCATGCGCGGGTTGAGCGGCAGCGAGACGATGCGTCGGAAAGCCGACATCGCGGCGGGGAAGTCTTCGGGCTTGAAGCCGTAGCGTTCGCGGTAGTACGGGTGCGTGTGGACGGGGATGAAGTGGACGCTCGTGCCGACGCGGCGCGCGCGCATCTCCTCTATGAACTCGTCGCGCGTCAGGCGCAGCCGCTCCAGGTTCAGCCGCACGACGTAGAGATGCCACGCGTGCCCGGCGCCCGCGCGCTCGGCGGGCAGCGTCAGTTCTTCGAGCGGCGCGAACGCCTCGCTGTAGCGGCGCACGATCTCGCGCCGGCGCGACTGGAAGGCGTCGAGCTTGCGCAACTGATGAAGCCCGAGCGCGGCTTGGATGTCCGTCAGGTTGTACTTGAAGCCGGGGCGCACGACCTCGTAGAACCAAGAGCCGCGCTCGCCGTAGCGGTTCCAGGCGTCGCGGCTCATGCCGTGCAGACTCCAGACGCGCGCCTCGTCGATCAGCTCGGCGGGACCCGTCAACATCCCGCCCTCCGCGGTCGTCAGGTTCTTCGTCGCGTAGAAGGAGAAGCAGGAGAGGACGGGGACGCCGTACCGGTCAGCGAACGAGCCGACCCTGCGCCCGTCGAAACTCGCGGGCAGCGCGTGCGCCGCGTCCTCGACGACCGCCAGATGATACTCGCGCGCCAAGTCCACGAGCGCGCCCATGTCGCACGGGTGTCCGTAGAGGTGCACGGGCAGCAGCGCCCGGACGCGAAGCCCGCGCGCGCGCGCCGCGTCTATCGCCTCGGCGACGCGGCGCGGGTCTATGTTGAGCGTGTCGGGCTCGACGTCGGCGAGGACGGGCGTCGCGCCCGTGTGCTCGACGGCGTGGACGCTTGAGACGAAGGTCATCGGCGTCGTCACGACGCAGTCGCCCGCGCCGACGCCGAGCGCGGCGAGCGAGGTGTGGAGCGCGGCGGTGCAGGAGCTTAAGCCGAGCGCGGCGGGCGCGCCGACGTAAGCGGCGAATTCCTGCTCGAAGCGCTTGACCTTCGGGCCCGTCGTGATCCAGTCGGAGCGCAGCGTGTCAACGACCTCGTTAATCTCCTCCTCGCCGATGAGCGGCGGGGAGAATGGAAGAAAAGTGGCTCGCATTTTTAGTTGCTAACCCCGCCCTCGTAGTCCTTCGGGTAGTAAACGCCGCGTCGCAACAAGACCATGAGCATTGCCATCAGGAAGACTTTGGCGTCGAGCGCGAGCGAGCGGTGGTCAACGTAGTAAACGTCGAGCTCTGCGCGCCTGCGCCACGCGAGCGAGTTGCGACCGTGGACGAGCGAGAGGCTCGCCATGCCGGGCTTGACTTCGAGCTTGCGCCGCATCAGCTCGTCGTAGAGCGGGAGCTGCTCGACGAGGTCGGGGCGCGGACCGACGAGGCTCATGTCGCCCTTAAGCACGTTCAAGAGCTGCGGTATCTCGTCGAGCGTCGAGTCGCGCAGGAAGCGCCCCTCGCGCGTCAGGCGCGGATCGCCCGCGCCGACGAACGCCGAGCCGTCGGCGTTGCGCACGAGCGGCGCGTCCTGCCGCATCGTGCGGAACTTGTAGAGCGTGAACGGCGCGCCGCCCTTCCCCAGACGCTTCTGCCGGAAGAGCGCGGGACCCGGCGAGCCGCGCCTGACGACGATGGCGATGACCGCCGCCACGGGCAGCAGCACCAGCAGTGCGAGCGAGGCGCCGACGAGATCAATCGCGCGCTTCGTGACGGCGAACAGCCTGCCCGGCCCACGCCCGACTCTCGCCACGCCAGCGCCAGCCGCCGCTTGCTGACTAGCCACGCCGCACCTCCAACACCGACTCGAAGACCTCCGCCGCGCCGACGCCGACCGCCGCGCCGTTGCTCATCGCGGCGTGGCGCAGGGCTTCGAGCGAGCGCGGGTGCGGGTAGTCGCGCACCTCCGTCTCGTACAACTGCATGGCGCGCAGCTTCAGCT
>JAIVGV010000344.1 GCA_020201365.1 Acidobacteriota bacterium | reverse complement strand
CAGCAGAACTTTGAGGCGGATGCGGTGAAACTTGGTCGTCGAGAAAAGGTGGTAGTTGACCTCGAAGCGCGGGTCTTCTTCGGGACCGCGATCCACGCCGCAAAGATCAGCGAGCATCGTGAACTCGAGCCCCGGCGTGGTCTTGAAGAACCGGCACGCCTCGACTATCGCCTCGCGCGGGACGACGACGGTCGTCTCGCCGAAGGCGTAGATGACTTCGCTCACCCAGTCCGGATGCGCCTCACGAAAGGCCGCGACGAGCGGCGACTCCTGCGACTGCGCGCCCGCGCCCGCCTGCTCTGCGATCTGCTTTTCGCGCTCGATGTCTTGAGCCATGAGAGCCGTAAACCGTTTACGACGACCTGCGCCGCTCGTGCCGCGACGGGATCGTGTAGGGGCGCGCGCCTTCGATCTGCGACGGGCTGTCGGCGGCAGCCGCGTTCGTCGCCGAGACGTTCGTCGAGGGGAGCGTGCCCGGCGGGACGGCTTCGCGCGCCTCTTCGGGGTTCACGTCCTTTCGGTCGCGCAGAGACTCGCGCATGATCTTGTCTTGGAGCATCATCACCGCGTGGATGAGCATCTCGGGGCGCGGCGGGCAGCGCGGGATGTAAACGTCCACGGGCACGACCTTGTCCACCCCCTGCACGATGGCGTAGTTGTCGAAGACGCCGCCCGACGTGGCGCACGCGCCCATCGAGATGACCCACTTCGGCTCCGGCATCTGATCGTAGATGCGCCGCAGCACCGGCGCCATCTTGCGCGAGACGCGACCCGAGACGATCATCACGTCCGCCTGCCGCGGGCTCGCGCGGAAGACTTCCGAGCCGAAGCGCGCGATGTCGTGGCGCGCGTCCGTGGCAGCCATCATCTCGATGGCGCAGCAGGCGAGACCGAACGTCGCGGGCCACAGGCTGGACTTGCGCGCCCAGTTCACGAGCGAATCCAGCCGCGTCGTGATGACTTCCGGCAGCGCCTCCGCGATCTTGTTCTCTAGGCCCATGACTAAACTCCTCGCGCGTCCGCGCGACTCAGGCGGCGCGGCTCAGGTCGCCCCGGTTCAACTCCGCCGCGCGCCCTTCCTTGATCGCCAGCGCGCGCGCCTCCGCCTCAGCCTCGCGCCGCGCCCGCTCGTTCCATTCGAACAAGCCTTTCTTCCAGACGTAGATGTAGCCGACGAAGACGAGCGCGATGAAGGTGAGCATCTCGAAGAACACGACGTTGCGCATCTGTGCGCCGGCGGACGCGAGCTGCTTGAAGACGACCGCCCACGGCATCAGGAAGATCAGCTCGATGTCGAAGAGGATGAAGATCATCGCGATGAGGTAGAACTTCACGGAGAAGCGCTCGCGCGCCGAGCCCACCGGGTCTTTGCCGCACTCGTAGGGCATCAGCTTCGTACGCGTCGGCTTGTGCTGACCGACGAGCTGCGAGAGCGTGATCTGCGAGACGGCGAAGCCGCCCGCCACGACGAGCATGAGCAGGATCGGCAGGTAGTCTCTCAGTTCAAAGTTGCGCACACCGCCCTCCGCTTGCCCGCGCGCCGGAGTGGATCAGAGGCGCGCCGAGACCGTCCGAATTTCGACTTTGAGAATGTTGGTACAAAGTCATGGTAAGTCAGAGCCTGTGGGGTGTCAAGCAACTCACCGGCGCGACACAAACCGTTAAATTCAAGGAGATTGACCGCGTTCTCTGGCGTGTGCTAGTTTCGATTATGGCGCGTCGAGCCGCCGCGCCCGCCACACTCCAGAGCCCGCTCACGTTTGCGCCCGCGAAGTCATCGTGATCACAGGTTTCAACACAGACGTCGAACACAACGGGACGGTCTACCACGTCCAGACCGAGGACAAGGGGCTGGATACCCCCTTCATCCTCTCGCTCGTTTACGTCGGCGGCGCGATCCTCGCGAGCAAGCGCTCGCCCTACGACGATCTCGTCGCGGGTGGTTTCGACGCCGCGCTGCTCGGCGAGCGACTCCAGCGCCAGCACAAACTGATCTGCGCGGCGATTGCCGCCGGTCGCGTCGAAGACCTGAAGCGGCTCAGCCACAGCGAGCCGACCGAGGCGACGCCCAAGCGCGCCGCGGCGCGCACCGCGCGGGGCGCGACTTCCTCCGGCAGCGGCGCGGGCGCGAAGGCTGCGCGCGCTCAGAAAGGCGCGCCCGGCGCCAAGGCGACGACGACCGTCGAGAGCGCGACGGCGGGTGAGGAAGCGACACGCGCCGACATCGAGCAGAGAGCCGCGACGGAGACGCCCGCGCAGCCACACGCCCCCGCCCGCACGGAAGAGAGGCACAACGGGCACGCCGCCCCGCCGGGCTTAGAGACCATCGCGGCTGAGATCGAAGGCGAGCTGCACGTGAGCCTGCTCGAAGAGAAGGATTTCCGCGCGGGCGACATCGTGACGCTGCGCGTCGCCGTCTCGCGCGGCGCGTTCGGCGAGCGCGAGCTGGTGCGCGACGCGAGCGTCGTCGTGAAGGTTCTCGGCACGGAGTTCCGCCCGCTGATTCTCACATCAAAGTCTGACGCCGACGGCGTCGCCTGCGTACACGTCTGGCTGCCGCGCTTCAAGCGCGGGCGCGCGGCGATCCTCGTGCGCGCCAACGCCGACGGCTGCTCCGCCGAGTTGCGCCGCGCGATCCTACAGGTCTGAGGGCGGGTTTGAAGATCGTCGTTAACGGGGAAGAGAGGGAGCTGGATGACGGCGCGACGGTCGGCGATCTGGTCAGCCGACTCGAAGTCGCGCCGGAGCGCGTCGCCGTCGAGCTGAATCGCGAAGTCGTGCGCCGCGCGCGCTGGGCGCAGACGCGCCTGCGCGAGGGCGACCGCGTCGAGATCGTGCACTTCGTCGGGGGCGGCGCAGCCAGATTGTAGATTGCGGATTTCGGATTGCGGATTGGAAGGCGGGTTCTCTAATCCGCAATCCGAAATCCGCAATCCGCAATCGAGCTTGCGTTCGGGTTTCCGCCCTCGCTCTAGAACCGTCCGCGCGCGCCGCGCGTATAATCATCCAGACCGGCGCGCGCCGCAGAAGGGAAGCGACCTCGCAGGACGGCGCGCGAAAGGTCGCAGACGTGAGCCTAGTCTTTCTAATCACACTCGCCTTACTCGCCGCCATCGTTTACACGATCTATCGCACGTCTCGCGACGGCGAAGCGCGCGGCTACGAGCTGCCGCCGCCGCAGCCCTCGCCGCACAGTCTATTCGACGAGGCGCACGCGGAAGAGGCGCGCGGAGCCGCCGCGCAAGAGGCCCAGAAGAAAACGGACGAGGCGGCGAGGGGCGCGCTGCTCGCGCGCGCGGCGCAAGGCGACTTCGGCGCTTTAAACGAAGCCGCGTCATTGCGCGACGACGCTTTTTACGGCGCGGCGCTCGCGCAGGCTCTGAAATGGGCGGGCGAGTCGCCTGAGCGTTGGCAGTCGCTCGTCGAACATCTTTCCACCGGGCGAGACTTGCGCGGGAGCGTCGAGGTCTCGCGCAGGTTCGTCGGCGAGTGGGAGCGCTCGCCCGACTGGGCTTCGACCACGCGTGCGCTGCACCTCGCGGCGCTCAGCGACGACGCGGCGGAGTTCTCGCTCGTCGCCGAGACGGCGGCGCGACTCCTCCGCGAAGGTCGTCTGGGCGCGATGACGGGCGACGAACTGTTCGCGCTCGTCGAAAGCCAGTTCTGGCTGATGAGCCCCGCGGCGCGCACGTCGGGTGCGGCGTTCGTCTTCAAGCAGAAGCTCGCGGCGCTGCGCGCCGGGTTGCTCGCGAGCGCTGGCGAGACCCAGCCGAGGTAGAGTTCAACGGGCGGCGCGCGGCTCTCCGGGTCAGGCGCGCCCGCCGCTCTTCGTCTGACCCCCGAGAGTCAGCCGACGACGGTTGTCGGCTAGAAGGAAAGTCATGGACATCAACACACTCGTCGCCGACGCGCCGCTGCTCGTCGTGCTCTTCGTCGCGCTGATCATCCTGCTGGTGATCGTGCGTCGGTTCTTCGTCAACGTCGGCGCCCGCGAGATCGCGATCAAGGAGCGGCGCTACGTCGGCGCGAAGATGCCGCCCGGTCGCGTCGTCGCCACCGAGGGCGAGGTCGGCATACAGGCGGACGTGCTCAAGCCGGGCTTGCACTTCATCAAGTACCCCTTCGAGCGCGTCGTGCGCAAAGTGCCGCTCATCGAGATCGGCTCGGACGAGCTGGGCGTGATCGAGGCGGTTGACGGCGAGCCGATGGCGATGGGCAACATCTTCGCCCCCGACCGCGCCCAGAACGCGCACAACAACTTCCAAGACCCCATCGCCTTCATCAAGCGCGGCGGCGTCAAAGGCATCCAACTGCGCACACTCCCGCCGGGCTTGTGGCCCATCCACCCTTACCTGTTCCGCGTCTCCGTGGCGAAGGCGACCGTCATCCCGCCGGGCAAGGTCGGCGTCATCACGTCCGCTGACGGCGCGCCGCTCGACGCGGGGCGCTTGAACGGCAAGGCGATTGAGGGTCATCACAACTTCCAGGACGCCGAGCTGTTCATCGGGCGCGGCGGGCAGAAGGGACCGCAGGTCGAGATTCTGACGCCGGGCACGTACCGCATCCTCACGCAGTCGGTCTCGATCGAGAATCAGAACGAGTACCGCCCCGGACTCTTCACCGTCCGCCTCTACGACGCGACCGTGATCAACGAGAACCAGATCGGGCTGGTCGAAGCACTCGACGGCGCGCAGCTCGACCCGCGCGACTACGTGGCGACGCAGGTCGAGGGGCACGACAATTTCCAGAACTGCAACGAGTTCATCACCCACGGCGGTCAGCGCGGTCCGCAGAAGGACATCCTGCTGCCCGGCACCTACTACATCAACCCGCTCGTCTTCAAGGTCATCCCCGAGACGGCGAAGGAGGTGCGACCGGGCGAGGTCGCGGTCGTCGTCTCGAACGTCGGCAAAGACCCGTCCGAGGAGATTCGCAAGCAGATGGCGGCGAAGGTGCGCGAGAGATTAGAGCGCGAGGAGAAGGAGCAGATCTCCGAAGCCGCCGCGCGGCTCGACAAGCTCGAGACGGAGGAGCGCGCCAAGTCCGAGATCGAGCAAGACCTCATGCTGACCGACCCCGCCGACCGGCGGCTCGACGAGGGCGCGCACGAGGCCTACGTCGTGCCCGAAGGTTACCGCGGCATACAGGAGACCGTCGTCGGGCCGGGCCGCTACTACGTCAACACGCTGGCGATTACGCCCATCGTCATCCCGACGACGAACCAGACGGTCGAGTGGACTGCGGGCGAGACGCCCAACACGTTCGACCCGTTCGAGGTCATCTCGAAAGACGGCTTCACGATGCAGCTCGAAGTGCGCGTCGTCTTCCGCGTCAAGCCGGAGGACGCGCCGTTCATGGTGGCGAAGATCGGCTCCATCGAGCGGCTCATCCAGAACGTGATGCACCCGCTCATTGATTCGATCTTCCGCAACCAAGCCTCCGAGTCTTCGGCGATGGCGTACCTCCAGAACCGCCACGAGGAGCAGGAGCGCGCCGAGGCGCGCGTGCGCGCGCACCTGTTGAAGTACCACGTTGACGTGGTGAACGTTTTGATCTGTCACATACACCTGCCGGAAGAGCTGATGAAGACGCAGACCGAGAAGATTCTCGCCGAGCAGCGGCAGAACATGTACAACGCGCAGCGCGAGGCGGAGGACAAGCGCATCCAGTTGGAGAAGATCAGGGCGCAGGCTGACAACCAGAAGGCGCTGATGGCTGAGATCGTCGGCGTCGAGATCGCGGGCAAGCGCGCCGAGCAGCGCAAGGCGGCAGCCGACGGCGAGGCGCACTACATCCTCTCGACGGGCAGAGCCGAGGCGGAGAAGGTTCGACTGATGGGCGAGGCGCAGGGCGTCGCCTACCGCGAGCAGGTCAACGCGCTCGGCGCGCAGGGCGTCGCGCTCGTCGAGACGCTGAAAGTGATCGGCGAAAAGAACGTCCGCATCACGCCCGACGTGCTCGCCTCCGGCGGCACGGGCGACGGCGCGGGGAGCTTGGGCACGCTCCTTCTGCTCAACCTCTTCCGCGAACGACTCGGCGTGTCGCCCGCGGAGAACGGGGCGAAGGCTGGCGAGAACGGCGCGAAGAAGTCGCTCGTGTGACGGCGACTGAGTTCGTTAACTGTCGAGCGTAGCGGAAGAGCGATTCACCGCAGAGGCTCAGAGAAGCCGCAGAGGTAGCGCAGAGGCGATCAACTCTCTGCGAAGTCTCCGCGAAGACTCCGCGCCTCTGCGGTGAATGTTTTTCCTTTCTGTTCGGCGCGTTCGAACGGTTTTCAATTCAAACGATTGGCTGTAAAGTTAACTCAAATCCTGACGAAAGAGATCGCCATCTTCCATGTCAACCGCAACAGCCAATCAGACCGAGACTTTCGAGATCGCCGGGCGCGTCTTCCATTCACGACTGATCATCGGCACGGGCAAGTACCGCAGCTTCGACGAGATGAAGGCGGCGCACAGGGCTTCCGGCGCGGAGATGGTCACGGTCGCCGTGCGCCGCGTGCCGTTAGACCGAAGCTCCGAGTCGTTCCTCGATCACCTCGACCCGTCGCTCACGATCCTCCCGAACACCGCGGGCTGCTACACCGCCGAGGACGCGATCCGCACGGCGCGTCTCGCGCGCGAGGCTTTGAACACCGATCTGATTAAGCTCGAAGTCATCGGCGATCAGACGACGCTCTTCCCCGACAACGAGCAGACGCTCGAAGCCGCCCGCGCGCTCGTCCGCGAGGGCTTCACCGTGCTGCCTTACTTCACGGACGATCTCATCATGGCGCGCAAGCTCCTCGACGCGGGCTGCGCCGCCGTGATGCCGCTCGCCGCGCCCATCGGATCGGGGCTCGGCGTGCAGAACCCCGCGAACCTTCGCATCATGCGCGAGCAGCTGCCCGACGCGACGATCATCGTTGACGCCGGAGTCGGCACCGCGTCCGACGCCGCCATCGCCATGGAACTCGGCGCCGACGCCGTGCTCATGAACACCGCCATCGCCGAAGCGCAAGACCCCGCGCGCATGGCGACGGCGATGCGGCTCGCCGTCGAAGCCGGTCGCCTCGCCCGCCTTGCGGGGCGCATGCCCAAGCGCCTCTACGCCAGCGCTTCGAGCCCGCTCGCGGGCGTCATCCGCTAGAGTAGCGCGGGACTTCCACACTCAACCCGCCGCGGCGCGAAGGTGCGCTACGGCGGGATTTCTGTTTCGACCGTCTGAAAGCGTCGCCATGATATGAAGACGACGAGAGGGTCGGCAACGGCTCGCGCGTCCGGTCGCGACGCGAGGCGCTGCGTGCCCGCCGGAGGGGGGATAGAAAAAGTTAAATTGCGTGGGAGGTCTTCGAAGCTGTAGAGCATGCACACGCTCCCGAGAGCGGGGACGGAAGGCGAGCCGCCGCATAGGCTCGGAGGCGAGCCGGTGTTGCGCGGGTTCGGCGCTGCGGCTGTGAAGTCCGCCGAATTGTTACCCGTCTCCGTGCAGCCGCCGGACTTGCGCGCGACCGCGTTCGTGTTCGACGGTGCGGGGGCGGCGGCTGTCTCGAAGCAACTCGCTCCGCTACCGAAGCCGACGAGATCGACGACGCCCGCCGTCGGGCAGGAGCCGGAAAGCGCTGTGGTCGTGTTGACGAGAGCCACCTTACCGGCTGTTGCACTCATGGCGATGCTGCCCGTGGCATCCGGCGTCGGCAGGGTCGTCCCGCCCGCGCCCGCAGCCTCTTGGACGAGGTAATACTGACCGGGCTGGAGCGTCACGTCCGTCAGGTTGGTGACCTGCCAACTCGTGCCGGACGCGGAGGCGTACTGCACAGACCAGCCCGCGAGCGACTGCGGCGCGGCTCCGCGATTGAACAGTTCGATAAAGTCATTCTTGTAGGTCGCGCCGGAGTTTCCGCCGCCGCCGTAAACCTGACTGACGACGACGTCGGGCGAGGGTGTTGATGTCGGCGTTGGACTAGGTGATGGCGTGGGCGACGGGCTAGGCGTCGGTGTGGGCGTCGGAGTAGGGGGCGGCGTCGGTGTAGGTG
>JAIVGV010000343.1 GCA_020201365.1 Acidobacteriota bacterium | reverse complement strand
ATTCTCAGCCGGATATGGTCAATTCTCAGGCTGATATGATGAAGTTTGAGCTTGATGTGATGAAGGTTCGCGCGGATAAGGCGGCGTTCCCGTCGGGGGCGGGCTAACGCGCGAGGGAGAGCGCCGCGCTTGAGGCGGAAGATCAGCGCGCGGCGCTCTCTGGTCGCGAAACTGTTCGACTCTCAGCCGATACGTGCAGCCAGCGCCTCGCGCGCCACCTCGCGGTCGTCGAAGCGGAGCGTCCGGTCGCCGACGATCTGGTAGGTCTCGTGCCCCTTGCCCGCGATGACGACGACGTCGCCCGTCCGCGCTTCATCAATCGCCCGCGTGATCGCCTCGCGGCGGTCAACAAGCTTCATGTAATGCTTCCCGACCTTCTTCAAACCTACCTCCGCGTCGCGCAGGATCGCTTCGGGGTCTTCGGTACGCGGGTTGTCGGAGGTGAGCACTACCACGTCGCTCAGTTCTCCCGCCGCCTCGCCCATCGGCGCGCGCTTCGTCCGGTCGCGGTCGCCGCCGCAGCCGAAGACCGTGATGACGCGCGCGCCTTTCGCGGCGACCTCGCGCGCCGTGCGCAGGACGTTGCGGAGCGCGTCGTCCGTGTGCGCGTAGTCCACGACGACGGCGAAGTCGCCCGCGTGCGCGACGCGCTCGAAGCGTCCGGGCGCGCCCGCGCACGTCTCGACGGCGCGCGAGATGGTTTCCAGATCGTAGCCGAGCGCGAGCGCGCACGACGCGGCGGTGAGCACGTTATAGACGTGCGGCTGCCCGACGAGAGGCGAGCGGACGGGGAGCGAGCCTGCCGGTGAAACCAGCTCGAAGCGGTTGCCGCCGAGCGAGTATTCGACGCCGCGCGCCGTCACGTCCGCCCCGGCGCGCAGCGCGTAAGTGATCAGCCGAGCGCCCGCGTCGCGCAGAGAGCGCGCGAGGCGGACGCCGTACTCGTCGTCCATGTTGATGACCGAGACGGCGGGTCGCCCGCCCGTGCGACCGTCGAAGAGGCGTCGCTTGGCGTCGAAGTAGCGCTCCATCGTGCCGTGGTAGTCGAGGTGATCCTGCGTGAGGTTCGTAAAGGCTGCCGCCGAGACCGTGAGCGCGTCGCAGCGGTGAAGGTCGAGCGCCTGCGAGGAGCTTTCCATCACGGCGACGCGGCACCCGGCGCCGACGGCGCGGCGCAGGAAGCGCTGCACGTCGCTCGCTTCGGGCGTGGTGTGCGGCGCGTCGAAGTGCTCGTCGCCGATGCGGTAGCCGACCGTGCCGAGCACGGCGACACGCTCGCCCGCCGCCTCGGAGATTGACGCGACGATGTGCGCCGTCGTCGTCTTGCCGTTCGTGCCCGTGACGGCGACGAGCTTCAGCTCGCGCGAGGGATGACGCTGCACCTCGGCGGCGGCGAAAGCGAGCGCGCGCCGCGCGTCCGCGACACGCAGCCAAGCGCCTTTGAAATCTTCGGGTCGCTCGCGCCCGCTCAAGACGCCGACCGCGCCCTGCGCCACGATCTGCGGGATAAACGCGTGCGCGTCGAAGCGCTCGCCCTTGATCGCGACGAAGAGGCTGCCCGCGCGCGCCTGCCGCGAGTCGTGCGTCACGTCGGAGACCGCAGCCGAGCCGTCGCCCGTCAGCTCTGCGCCCGTCGCTCGCGCGACATCGGCGAGCGTGACTGTGGTGTGCAATTCGACTTGTGCCACCTTGTTCCTTACCTAGAAAGTCTAGCCACAGAGGTCACAGAGATCACAGAGGGAAACGATAAAGTAGGGACGATGCACGATGAAGCGAGAGTAACTGCTTTTTAGTTCATCGTTCCGCGTTCCTACTTCATCGTTTCTTCTTTCTCTGTGTTCTCTGTGACCTCTGTGGCTAATCCCTCACCCGCACTCACACCTTGATGTAAATCTTCTTCCTGTAGAGTATCCCCATCAAGCCGAGCCAGAGCAGGATGAAGCAGACGGCGAAGGCGAGCGAGGCGTTGTTGGGCGAGAGCCAGGAGGCGAAGGCGTGCTGGTAGATGTAGGTCTGCAGGTTCGCGCCCGTCGTGCCGTCCGTGCGCGTGAAGTTCCACCACTCCTTGATCGTCATCACGCGCGCCATCAAGCCGGTGAGGACGAAGACGGCGAGCGCGTTGACGCCGAAGACGCGGAACGGCAGAGACCAGCGCACGTAGCCCTTGATGTCAATCAGCCAGTAGCAGACGGCGAGCAGTTGCAGCGCGAGCCCGCCCGTGAAGAGCACGTAGGAACTCGTCCACAGAGACTTGTTGACGGGGAAGAACGGATTCCAGCACCAGCCCGCGACGACGAGCAGCGCGCCCGCGAAGAAGAGCCCCGCGACCTTCTCGTAATCATCCTTGCGGCGGCGCAGCCAGTGTCCGGCGAGCACGCCGAGCAGCGTCGTCGCGATTGCGGGGAAGGTGCTCAGGATTCCTTCCGGATCGTAAATCCTATCGCCGCCCTTCCAGATGTGGTTCCCCAAAACCTTGCGATCAACGAACGACGCGACGCTCCCCTCCTTCGAGAGATCGCCGGCGGCGTAGCCGGGCGCGGGGACTTTCGTCATCACGACGCAGTACAGGACAAGCAGCGCGGCGAAGATGATTGCCTGCGTGCGCCAGTTGGTCTTGACGAAGATGAGCGCGGCGAAGAGGTAGCAGAAGGCGATGCGCTGGAGCACGCCCGTCAGACGCACGACGGCGAGCAGCGCCGCGACGCCGTGCGGGAGCGTCTTCACGCCGTTCCAGAAGCCTTGCGTGAAATCAACCTGATCGGTCTTGACGAACGGGAAGGTCGCGAGCAGGAAGCCGAAGGCGTAGATGAGGACGAAGCGGCGGACGATCTTCAAGTAGAGATCGCGCTTCGAGCCTCCCGCCTCGACGCGGCGACCGAGCGCGAGCGTGATCGAGACGCCGACGATGAAGAGGAAGAAAGGGAAGATGAGATCGGTCGGCGTCCAGCCGTGCCACGTCGCGTGCTCGAGGGGCCAGTAGATGTGACTCCAGGTGCCGGGGTTGTTGACGAGGATCATCCCGGCGATCGTCAGCCCGCGCACCACGTCGAGCGAGACGAGGCGCGACGAAGCGCGCGCGCCCTGCGCTGCGTCGCCTGCTTCCCGCGACTCCCGCGTCTCGATCAGCTCGTCCGGCAGGGCGGCGTCGAGCGCGTCGCGGCGTTCGCGCGGGAGCGCCGCGGCGTCGTTCGTCGCGGTCTTCGCGGTCGTCGCGTCGGTGGTCACTTCGGTCGCCATCGCGTCACCCCGTAAACGGATTTTCGTCGGCGCTCGGTCCGTACACGGACGGCACCGCCACGTCGTTCAGGCGCAGGAAGACGCCGAGCTGCGCGCGGTGGTGGATGATGTGGTTGAGGACGAAGTTGCGCAGCACGACGCTCTTCGGCAGCGTGAAGAGTTTCTGCCCGTTGTGCATGAGCGTCCAGGTCTCCGCGAGCTTGGCGTCGTCCGCGCCCGCAATCGCGGCGCGCGCCTCCGCCGCGTTGCGGTCGAAGATGTCGAGCGCCTCGCGCGTCGAGCCGACGGGGTCGGGGCGCATGGCGACGCCGCCCGGCGCGACGTCGAGCGAATCCCTGCTGATGCCGTGGACAGCCCACGTCGGAATGTTCGCGAGGTGCGTCGTGATGTTGCGCAGCGACATGGATTTCGGGTGCGCCTGCCAGTCGAGCAAGTCGTCGGGCACGCGCTCGATGGTCTTGCGCGTCGAAGCCATCTCCTGATCGAACTCCGGCAGCAGTGTCTCGCTCAGCATCATTAGCCCCTCCGATCCGACCTAAAAAGAGTGTATGTCTCGCGGCAGAGCATAACGAAAACCTCCCGCGGCGTCCATCAATCGGTCACGGCTGCGGTCGCGCGCCGAGACCGAACTGTTCGGGATCGGGCAGCGTGTTGTGCTCGGCGTATCCGCGCAACGCCTCTTCGAGCGCCTGACTCTTGTTGAGCCAGACGGAGATCATGCGGTCGTAGCGCGCGAGGATGCTCTGCAACCAGTAGGGACGATTCTCCGCGAGCCAGCGCTCGCGGTAGCCTTCGCGCAGGAGCGACAACTCCTCCGCCATCTCGCGAAGCGAATTATAGACCGCGCCGTTGTAGCGGCGCAGGCGGTTGACTCTCACGCGGTCGCCGAGGTTCAGGTACGCCGCCCAGTAGTCGCGGCTGAACTGCCCGACGACTTCCATCCGCCGCCCCATGTGATCGAAGCGGCGCGCGGCGAAGATCATCGTGGGGATCGCCTCGCGGTTGCGCCGCGCGCGCGCGCCTTCCCGACGCAGAGTCTCTTCGACGCCTTCGACGACGAGGCGCATCTGCTTGGTCTTATCCTCCGACTTGCGCGCCTGCGCCTGGAAGGCGGACGTGAAGGGCTCCTGCCAGAAGAGCTGATCGGTCGAGCCCGCGCCCATCAGCGTGTTCACGCTTCCGAGCGAGCGGATCGAGCGCACGAACTGATCGCCGTCGGCGCGAAAGTATGCCCAGTCGAAGTCGCGCTCGAAGCGGTCAACGTCCAACTGCCCTTCCTGCCAGGAAGCCGCCGCGCCCAAGACGACGCCGTACCACGCATTTTCAAAGAGCGACTCGCCGTCGTCGTCCCACTCGGTGTTCAGCATGCCGAGCGCGCCCGCCTCCTGCCCGTCGCGGACGAAGTTGACGATGTTCTTCACCGCCGCGTCGTCGTTCGGAAATATCTGGCTCCAGGTCTGCACGCCGGGGCAGACGAACTGTTCGAGCCCGGCGTCCTTGAACGGCTTGATGCGTCCACGGAAGTCCTCGCGCGCGCCGTAAGACCAGTTCATCGCGATCATGTCTTTCGGGACGCTGCCGATGAGATCGGGGTGGGTGAGCGCGATGTCGCCCCAGAACATGAGCCGCCGGTTGTAGGGCTTTAGAATCTGCGCGACGCGCCGCAGGTGTCCGAAGTAAACCTCGCCGACGCCTTTGGCGCGCACGGCTTCGTTGCTCTGCCCCTGGCTGAGTTCGCCGACCTCGTCCTCTCCGACGTGGAAGAAGCGACCGGGGAACAGCTCGTTCAGTTCCCCGTACCAGTCGGCGATCAGTTTGTAAGTGCCCTCCTGCTGCGGCGAGAGCACGTCGCCGTAGGGCAGCTCTCCGAGCGGCGCGTACTTCTCCAGGCTCAAAACTTTGTGCAGGTGTCCGAACGTCTGCTGCTGCGGCACGAGCTCGACGTGGTAGCGGCGCGCGTATGTGACCAGCTCGCGAATCTCGGCGGGCGTGAGCGCGCCGCCTTCGGGACCGAGCAGCGGCTGCGACTCGAAGCGCACGATGTTCTCCATGTTGAAGGCGTGCATGTTGAGCTTGAACGCCGCCTCGGTGCGTATCTGCCGCTTCATGTAGTCGAGGGTGGGGACGGGGCCGCGGTTGATGTCGTCGAACACGCCGCGCCAGCGCATCGCCGGGTAATCAACAATCGTCACGGCCGGCACGAACGCCGCGTCGCCCTCGCCGCGCACGAGTTGTTTGAGCGTCTGCAAGCCGTAGAACGTCCCCGCCGCGGACTTTCCGGCGACGACGATCTCGCGCGGCGACGCGACGAGCACGTAGCCCTCTTCATTCAGGCTCGGGGGAACTTCGACGCCCGCGCGCCTGAGAGCCGACTGGATCGCAGACAGATCGAGCGAGCCGACGAGGATCGTCGCGCGGTCGCGACGCCCGGCGAGCTTCAAGGCGAGGTTCGCCGCAGCCCGCGCGTCCTCGATGAAATCCTCGGCGGCAAAGCGGTCGTCGTCCGCGCGCGGATCGGCGAGCGCGACGCGCGCGTCCCTCGTGAACTCGAAGCGCCCGCCCGCCGCCGTCAGCTCGCGCGGCGCGGGGATGACGTGAATCTCCGGGAACGGCGGCGAAGGGTGCGGCGCGCCCGGCGTCTGCGCTCGTGCGGCGAAGGCGAAGGAGAAGGAGAGCGCGGCGAGCAACGACAGACGGCGCGCGAGGCTTCGTGATAAAGTGTGCGGCATGATTTCGGATTGTCGGGCGGAAGTTAAGAATTTCCAGTGAGCTTTTACCCGAAAGGCAGGCGCGTGGCAACGGCGCGGGGAGGGTCTGAGAGTTGTCGCTGATGCTACAGGAGATCGCCGAGCAGCCCGCGGCGCTGCGCGCGACGATTGAAGGCGAGCGCGCGAAGGTGGCGCGGCTCGGGAAGTTTTTGCGCGGACGCGGCATTGACTTGATCGTGCTCGTCGCGCGCGGGTCGAGCGACAACGCGTCGCTGTTCGGTCGCTACCTGTTGGAGATCAAGACCGGCGTCCCGGTCTCGCTCTCCGCGCCGTCCGTCCACACACTCTACCAAGCGCGGCTCGATCTGCGCCGCGCGCTCGTCGTCGGCGTCTCACAATCCGGCGAGGGTGAGGACATCAACCGCGTGCTCGAAAACGCCCGCGCGTGCGGCGCGTACACCGTCGGCATCACGAACGAGCCGAACTCCGCAATGGTGAGCCTCGTCGACGAGACGCTGCTCACGCACGGCGGGCGCGAGCGCTCCGTCGCCGCCACCAAGACGTTCACGGGGCAGATGCTCCTCTTCTACTTGCTCGCCGACGCGCTCGCGGAAGACGACGGCGCGAAGGTTGACTACGCGGCGATACCGGACTGGGCCGGGCGCGCGCTGGAGCTGAAGTCGGCGGTCGCGGAGATGATCGAGCGCTACGTCTTCATGGAGAACTGCGTCGTCGTCGGGCGCGGTCTGATGTACGCGAACGCCTACGAGTTCGCGCTGAAACTCATGGAGACCTGCTACGTCGTCGCCGAGCGTTTCTCGTCCGCGGACTTCCTGCACGGCCCGCTCGCGATGGTCGAGCGCCACTTCCCCGTCATCCTCTTCGCGCCGCCGGGCGTCACGCGCGACTCGACGCGCGCGCTCGTCGAGCGCCTGCGCGAGCTACGCGCAGACACGCTCGCCATCACGGACGACGCCGCGCTCGCTCACGCCGCCACGCGCTCGCTGCTCATGCCCGCGGGGCTCGACGAGTTCCTCGCGCCCATCCCCTACATCATCCCCGCCCAACTCTTCGCCGCGCTCCTCGCCGACTGCAAAGGCTTGAACCCCGACGCCCCGCGCTCGCTCTCGAAGGTGACGAGGACTCTCTGAAAGATAGGACGCGGGGACGCAGAGAGACGCGGCGACGCGGGACACGAGCCGACATCGCTTTGCTCCGAAGCCCCGCGTCTGCGCGTCGCCGCGTCCCCGCGTCGTTCTCTACTTCCTCGCCTCGAAGATGCGGTTGAAGGGAGTCTCGGTCGCGCGGCGGAACTGCCTGAAGCCCTCGCCGGTGACGACCTCGCGCAGCGCGTCTTCGGTGGCGACCGCGCCGAGCGCGGGTCCGTTCTGGGCGAGCGAGTTCGGGGTGCAGCAGAGCGTGGAGGCGGCGGAGAAGGTGCGCCCGACGGGGTTGAAGTTCTCCTCGACGGTGTTGCCAGCCATCGGCTCGACGATGAGCACGGAACCGTCGTCGGCGAGACACTCGTAGGCGCGCTTCATCGCCCCGCGGGGGTCGCCCATGTCGTGGAGGCAGTCGAAGAAGCAGATCAGATCGAACTTCTCCGCGGGCACGTCGTTCGCCGCCGCGGTCTGGAACTCCACGCGGTCGGAGACGCCCGCCTCTCGCGCGCGCTCGCGTGCCTGTTCGATTGAGGCTTCGTGGTTGTCGAAGCCGTAGAAGCGCGAGTTGGGGAACGCCTGCGCCATGATGACGGTCGAGGCTCCGTGACCGCAGCCCACGTCCGCCACCTTCGCGCCGCGTTCGAGTTTCTCTTTGACACCTGACAGCGCGGGAATCCACGAGTTGATGAGGTGCGCGCGGTAGCCGGGGCGGAAGAAGCGCTCCGTGCCGACGAAGAGGTCGGGGTCGTGCTCGCCCCAGAGCATCCCGCCACCCTGCTTGAAATGTTCGCTGATGCGCGGCTCCGCCTTCGCCATCGCCTTGATGACGTAGAAGCCGCCGCCGACGTAGAAAGGGCTCTCCTCATCCGTGAGCGCGACGGTCTGTTCGGGCGTGAGCGAGTATCTGCCCGACGCGGGAT
>JAIVGV010000342.1 GCA_020201365.1 Acidobacteriota bacterium | reverse complement strand
TCGCAATGAAGCGGGGCGTGCCGCCGACGCCGCGGAAGGCGCGCACGGGCGAGTTGACGCCGCCGGGCATGAGTTCGACGGCGCGTGCGAAGAGTTTGGCGGAGGTGTCTTGCCCGGAAGTTTTGCTGGTGATCATGGCGACGCTTTCGTTGGTCGGTCTGAGATCGAGATCGGTTTCGAGCAACGATAAAGACGCCGCGCTCTAAGATCAAGCGCGGCGTCCGTCGTCCTGCTCATCCGCGACTAGCCGAAGATGCTGCGCCAGCCGCGCCCGAGCGCGGAGCCGAAGAGGAACGTGGTGATCGAGGGCGACTCGTGCGAGCGGTCGTAGCCGACGAGCTCGACGTAGGCGCGCCCTTCGATCTCGGCGTCGCCGTGACGACCCGAGACGGCGCACGCGCCTTCCCAATAGACGATCATCGTCGTGCCGCGCGTGTCGAGTTCCTGATCGCGTAGGACGGGCGTGACCAAAACATCAACCGCGAAGCGCGGGACTGTGAGTCGCCAGCCGCTCGGATACGTCGCGCCCGTGCGCGGACTCTTCCAACGTCCGGTCGCTTCGAGCGTGAAGCCTTCGCGCGCGAGGTGCGTCGCCTTGCCTTCGGCGTCAACGAAAGTGCCGCTCGAATAGGCGGACGGGCGGTGGCGCGAGTCACGGAGGTGATAGACCATCACCTCCGCGCCGGTCGAGAGCTGGACGCTGAACCAGTCCCATCCTTTTTGATTCTCGGTCGTGCGCCACGTGCCGAACTCTCTGTCCATCCAAGCCTCGCCCGCGAAGCGTTCGGTCTCGCCGCGCCAGGTGATCTCGCCTTCGGCGGACATGCGCGTGTAGGAGAAGTAGCGCGAAGCCTCGCCCGCGTCCTTGAAGCTGACGCCGGTGCCTTCGCGACCGTTGAGCGCGGCGGGCTTCGTCGGTCTAAGCGCGGCTTCAAAAACTAGATCGTCGCCGAGCGTCGCGCGCAAGAGGTGCAGACCGTGAGCCTCGCGCACCGTCCAGTCGCCGAGCTTCAGAAAAAACTTGCGCGCGCTCCCCGTGTAGTACCACCACTCCGTCTGCGCGTTCGCGTGCGCGTAGAGATCGCGCGGCAGCTCGACGCCCGCGTGCTCCGTGCCGTCGCGCAAACTGGAAGCCTTGCCGACGAGCGCGTCGGCGAGTCCGTCGAGCGCGTCCGAGGCGAGTCGTTCGATGGGCTCGATGAAGTTAGTGCTCATGCGTGCGGAAATGTCCCCCCGTGATCGTCAAAGTACGTGCCTGCGATAAATGATGAAATGGGTGCTGCGAAGGTGAGTTTACAACGCCGGGAGGGGGCTCACGCAAAGGCGTGAAGACGCGAAGAGAGAGCACGAAGGTTCGAGCCGCGACGAGTCGGGTTAATGAAGAAATAAGCAGGCTGCGCGCTTCCCGTTCGCGTCCGTGCGCCCCTGCGTGAGGGTTAAATTCTCTCGCCCGCCTCGCGCGGCTCGACCATGATCGTGCGGAAAGACGAGAGGCGCACGAGACCCGGAGCCGCGCCCTTGATCTTCGAGACGAACTTGCGCCGCGTGTGGTGCACCGCGACTTTTGCGTCCCGCTTAGCCTGACTGAAGTGCGCCGCGAGCTGCGCCGCCTCGACGAGCGTGCGGTGCGGCACCTCCTCGTCGCGCGCGCTGACGCGAACCACGACGTGCGAGCCGGGGTAGTCCGCCGCGTGCAGCCAGAGATCGTGCGAGCGCGCGAGCTTGAACGTGAGCGCGTCGTTGTCGCGCGCCGCGCGCCCGACGAGAACCTCGTAGCCGTCCGAAGAGCGGTAGCGCCGCACGCGCGCCGACGACTCAGCCGCGCCACGCTTCCCGCCTCGCCTCTTCCCAGCCGCGCCCGCGTCTTTAGGCTTCGCCCCGCGCGCGCGGCCCTTCGTCCTGTCGCCCTGCGCGCCGGACTGTGAAGACTCGAAGGCGGCGAGTGCGTCGGCGGCGCGCGCGTCGGAGATTCGTTCCAGTTCGTTGCGCTGTGATTCGAGCGCCGCGAGTTCGGCGCGCAGGGTCTCGCGCCGCCGCCCGATCTCCTGCGCGGCGCGCTTGGCTCGCGCGTAGCGCGCGAAGCGTCGCGCCGCTTCCTCTTGCAGCGTCGCGCGCTCGTCAACCTCCAGCTCGACGGCGGGCGCGCCCTCGGCGAAGTAGTCCTTGACGCGCACGCGCGAGCCGCGCCGCTCGGCGGTCGAGAGGTTGGCGAGGAGCAGGTCGCCCGCGCGCTTGTGCTCCTCGGCGTCGCCGTGCGCGAGCAGATCGTGCGCGAGGTTGCGTTCGAGCTTGCGCCGCCGCTCGATCTCCTGACGCAGGCGGGCGCGTAGTTGCGACACGCGCGCGTCGAACTCGCGCCCGGCTTCGGCGCGTTCGTAGAACTCTTCGACCGCGGCGGAGAGCGACTCGTGCGCGCCGCGCGGGATCGGCGTGGGCTCGGCGTCGCGTCCGGCTGCGCTGCGCGGCGGCGGCGGCTGATAGCGCTCGCCGATCTGTTGACCCGCGCCGCGCGGCGTCCGGAGCGCGTCAACGATCAGATCGTCCGCGCCGACGAGTAGCAGGTTCGACGAGCGACCCGTCAACTGCGCGACGAGCGCGAGCACCTGCGTCTCGCCCGAAGCGTCCGCCGACTCGAAGCGGAAGCGCACGACGCGCTCGCCCGCGTCCTTCGTGATGGCGACGAGCGGCGCGCCGGCGAGTCGCTTGCGGAGCGCGAGGGCGAAGTTCGACGGCTGAAGGGATCGCTTCTCCAGCTCGCGAACCTTGCGCGAGGTGAGGTGCAGACGCGGCATGGCGGGGTTGACCGAGACGAGCAGCGTGCGCGGCGCGCCGCCGCGGAAGTCGAAGGCGAGCGTGCCGGGCGCGGGCTGCCAGACCTTGCCGAAGGAGCGACCGCGAAGCTCCGTCGCGAGTTCTTCGGCGATGGCGGCGAGGAGTCGGTCGTTCATTTGGCGGCCGTCAGCAGTCAGTAATCGGCAGTCAGTAAGACGGGCGTTCGCCGCCCGCGCGTCGTCAGTCGTCCGCGGCGCGGATGAAGTTTAACCGAGTCCACGAGATGCAAACTAACGGTGGCGGGCGAGAAATGAGAAGCCCCGCGCACGAGGCGCGGGGCGGGAAAGAATTGCGGGGTAGCCCGTCCGGGTCGCGCTACTCGGCGCGGACGACGAGCGTGCGCGAGAGTCGGTCGTGCGGGGCGCGCCGCTCGCGCAGGAGCGCGACGAGCAGCGGGATGCCGAGCGCGGCGAGCGAGAGCATGTGGACGAGGGCGCGGCGCGCGCACTGACCCGCGGACGGGATGAGCCCGTTGCGCTCGTCGGCGACGCGCAAGCCCGCGAGAGCCATGCCCCACGTGCGACCGCCGAGCGCGACCGACGCCGTGAGGTAGAGGAACATGACGACGACGACGACGCCAGCCATCGAGGCGGCGACGCGCGGGTCGTGCCAGTTGCCGTTCGTCAGCTCGATGATCGCGGCGAAGGGCGAAGACATGAAGGCGACGACGACGAGATCGATCAAGCCGCCCGCCACGCGGCGACCCGGCGAGGCGACGTGGCGCGCGGCGGCGAAAGAGTCGTCAACGACCGGGGGCAGCATCGTCGCCTCGCGCCGCGCGAGCAGCGCGTCGTCGGCGACTTCGGCGAGGTGGCGGCGCGGTCTCGGCTTGCTGAGCGCCTCCTTGATGAGCGCGTCGGTCTCGGAGACGGGACCCTGCGGCGCGGGCACGATGACGAGGTTGGGCGTGCGCGCGACCTCCGCGGTTTTTGCGCCGGGGTCGTCCGCCGCGATCTCTTGAGGCGCGCCGGTCTGCGGCTCCGCGGCGTCGCGCGCCTGAGTCTCTTCGCGCGCGGGCACGGTCGCCGCAGCCGCGGCGTCTCGCGCGTACTGTCTCGGCGCGTTCGTCTGCGGCGCGCTCGTCTGCGGCGGCGGCGGCTGCTGCTGCTGGCGCGCCCGCTCGATGCGTTCGAGCGCCTTGGCGACGATGGGGTTCAGCTCGGCGGGTTCGGGCGGCGGCGGGACGAGACCGAGCTGCGGCGCGTTCGCCTCGCCTCCGATCTGCTCGACCGGATAGCCGTCCAGGCGCGCCGCCTCTTCAGCCTCGCGCGCCGCTTCCTGCGCGCGCCGCTGCTGAATCTCGCGCACGCGCTCGCTCAGCTCCTTGCGCCACTGCGGGCGGTTCGTCCGACCCGCGCCGGGGAACTCGATGAGCGTGGAGGTCTGCGCGGGGGCGGGCGAGTCGTCCGCGAGAGGCGCGGGCGTGGTCGTCGTCTCTGGGAGTGTCGAAGTGTTCATAAAAATCTCTTCGGCGGGCTCGCCCTTTGAGTCGTCCGCGGCGGCGAGCGGGGCTCGGCAGGTCGGGCAATCGGCGACGGCGGGGCTTTCGTAAACCGCGTGGCACGCCGCGCACCGCATGACAGTCGAAGGCTCCATCAACAGTCTCAAAAAGAAGCTCGACGGGGAAGACGGGCGCTGCCGGGTAAACCCAAGCCCGTTGCGGAGTCGCGGCGGATGCTATCAGAGGTTACTTTAACTCGTCAACCAGAAAAGCTACTAGGCGCTGTGTTTGGTCGGGCGGGCAATACAAGATGGGGGGCGGGAAAAGGGGATGGGGCGGAGGAAGAAAAATTTTTCTTCCTCCGCCCCTAACCCCTACCCCCACTCTACAACCGCTGCCGCCCGGCGAAGCCCGCCTCTACGTCGTGCCACCATTCGAGGCGGTCGCCCTCGCCGAACTCCCAGCAGAGGAGCACGACGCGCCCGTCGCGCAGGGAGGGAAAGTCCACGAGCCCGCGCGCGTAGTCCTTGAGTTGGACGCCTAGGCTTTCGAGCTGCGCCGCGCCTTCGGCGACGCGCATCAGCGCCGTGACGTACTCCGCGCCCTCAGGCATGAAGCCGCCGCCCGTCTGCGCCGCGCCCTCAGCCGCGCACCGCGCCGCTTCCTGCAGCGCGACGAGGCGCGCGTGCCCTCGCGTGATCCGCGCGCAGATCCGCCGCACGGTCGGCAGCAGCGCGTTCGCCTCCTCGACGTTGAAAAGCTTCATCGCTTCGCGAGTGACAAGTAAACCGTGACGAGCGACAAGCAAGACCGATCCGGTTTGCTTATCACCTGTCACTCGCCGCTTGTCACGGCTGTTACTGGTCGTCCGTGACGCGGACGAAGTCGGACTGAGCTTCGACTTGGACGGGCTGTTCGTCTTCGAGCGGGGCGGGGGGCGCGTTGTCGCCCGGCGCGGGCGCTTCGGGGCGCGGCTCTTCGCGGCGCGGCTCGCCGCCGTTCGCGTGCGGCGCGCCGCGCCGCGCCGCGTTGTTGCCTTCGGCGTGCGCGTCGTCGTGCGCGTGGTTGTTGTCGTAGTAGCGGTGCGCGTGGGAGGTCTCTTTGCGCACCTTGTCGGCGATCTCGCCGAGGTCTATGAAGTAGTCCGCCACGTCGATGAGCTTCGGCGCGGTGTTCGAGCGGAAGCCCGCGACCTCGACCCGGCAGCCCTTGTAGGCGACGGCGTTGACGGCGTAGACGAAGTCCTCGTCGCCGGAGACGAGCACGGCGGTGTCGTAGCGACCGGCGAGCGAGAGCATGTCCACGGCGATCTCGACGTCGAGGTTCGCCTTGCGCGTGCCGTCGTAGAAGGTCTTGAGTTCCTTGTGGATGACGCGGAAGCCGTTGCGGCGCATCCAGAGGAGGAAGCCCTGCTGGCGCTCGGCTCCGACGTCCACGCCCGTGTAGAAGAAGGCGCGCAGCAAGCGCCCGTCGCCCAGGAGGACGCGCAGCAGCTTGTTGTAGTCAATGTCTATGTTGTGGTAGCGCGCCGCGTGGAAGAGGTTGTTGCCGTCTATGAAGACCGCGACGCGACCGCGGTGACCGAACTGCCAAGACAGGTTACTCGTCGGATCAAAGTGCTGCATGGAAACTCCTGCTCCGTAAGCCGAATTTTTAAAGTCTGAACTCTCATAAAGCTTAAAGCTTGAGGATTGCTACTAGATTTACGCCGCGCGCCGCGCGTTGGTCAAGTCGCGGCGGCGAGGTTTTAGCCAGACGCGCGCGGCGAATCTTCAGCGCGACTCGCGCAACTGGGGCGGCGGCTGTTCGTGCGTGGCGGCGAGAATCTCGCCCGTCACGGCGTCGAGATAGACGAACGTGTCGCCCGCCGCGCCGACCTGCGCCTCCCACGCGAGATGCAATTCGAGCGTGCCCGGATCGCGCGCGACCGGATAGACGACCATCTGCCGGACGTTCACCGTCTCGCCCGCCGCGACCGTGCGCGTCTCGCCCGCGGTCGGAGGGTTTGGGTTTGGCGCGCCCGCCGGGTTCGCCGCGCCCGCCGCGTTCGCGTTGCTCTGGCTCGTGTTCGTCGCCGCGGTCGGGTTAGCTGTGCCCGTCGCACTGATCGCGTTCGCCGTGACGGTGAACGTGCGACCGGCGAGTTTCTGCGCGACCTGATCGGCGGTGATTTTGAGTTGCTGCTCGGCGACGACGAGCGCGCGCGCGAGCCGCTCGGTGTCGGGGATGGCGGTGCTTGAGAGCGCGAGCACGGTGCGGTCGGGCGCGAAGCGTATCTCCAGGCGACCGTAGCCGCCGCGCAGCGGGTACGGGAAAGGCTTCTGCCGGTAGCGCGCGACGCGCGCCGTGCCGTCGCTCGCGATCTCCGTGAGCGAGAGTTGATCGAGCGAGACGCCGAGCAGATCGCGCGCCGAGGTGATGAAGCGACGCAAAGACTCGCGCGTCGCCTCGTCCTGATTCTCCTTGTTGCCGCTCTTGATCTCGACGAGCGGGAGTCGCAGCGCGCCGGACGCGCCCGCGGGGAGTGCGCGCGGCGTCGCCGTGATGGGCTGAAGCTCCGGCGCGGGCGCGTCCGCCGCGAGACCGCCGCCGTGCGCGAGCGCCGCCCAGGCGTTCAGAGCGCGCGCGGTGCGATCCTTGTCCGCCGTGAGCGTGACGGGGTAGGGCGGCTCGTTGGCGCGCGGTCGCCCGGCGTCGGGGCCGCGCGACGCGGCGGCGCACGCCGATAAGGCGGACGCGAGCGCGAGCGCGCAGAGTCGCCGCGCGATCTGCGTGCGTCGTCGGGAGGGCGTGCGCGTCTTGTCGCGTCGTGCGCCGTGCATCGTGTCCGCGTCGTCGGAAGTTTGGGGGAAGCCTCGCCGGGATTATACCGCAGCGCCGCGCGCGGACAAGCCGAGCAAACTTGATTACAAAGGCGCGGGCGCAACGTATAATCCGAGCCGGACTTTCGACTTCGCAACAGGCGGGGAAACTTTTGGGGTTCGGCGAGGAAGACAGGTTCGCGGAAGATGGCGAGGCGGCGAGGGGCGCGTCCGATCCGCGCGCGTTCCGGCGCGACGAGCTGGTCGCGTGCGAGCGCTGCGGACGGAAGAGCCCGCCGACGCGCATCAAGTGTCTCTACTGCGGCGCGCAGCTCCCCGTCGCCGAGCGCGGCGAGGACATGCGGCGACCCGCTTTGAAGCCGCTCGAAGAGTGGGAGCGCGGCTTCAACGTCGTGCTCGCGCCGCGCGGCGGCGACGCGGCGCCGCCGCCGCTCGCGTCGGTCGCCGAAGCCGCGTCGCTCGTGCGGCTCAAGCCGGAGCAGTTCGGCGCGATGATCGCGTCGGGTGTGCCCTTGCCGCTCGCGCGGAGGAGCAGCGCTCGCGTCGCGGCGCGGGCGAGGTCGTCGAGTCGCGCGAGCTGTCGGAGGACGAGGGCGTCTTGGATATTTTTTTTGAAGATGACTCGGCGGCGAGCTGGCGTCTGCAAGCTGCCGGCTTCGACTACTCCTGCCTCGGCGCGGGCAAGAGCCTGCTCGCGTCGGAGAACTTCGCGCGCCTCGCCGGGCTCGTGCGTGAGCGCGCGGCGCGCGCCGTGTTCGACGATTCGTACAGCCGCGTGCGTCACCTCTTGCGCTTCGCCTGGTCGCCGACCGAGCGCCGCGAGGCGGGCGGCTTGCGGCGCGCGCGACCGGGCCGCTTCAGCACGGAGGCGGTCACGCTCCGCACCTGTACGGCGTGCTGCCGGTGATCGAGGCGTTGCGCGCGGGCAATCGCCGCGTCGAGCGCGTGACGGTGGCGGAGGGCGCGCACGAGTCGCGACTGCAAGAGTTGTACGAGTTGGCTCGCGCGGCGGGCGTGCCCGTGCGTCAGGCTCCGCGCGCGGAGTTGCAGCGCGTCGCGGCGGGCGCTAATCATCAAGGTGTGATCGCGAACGTCGCGGCAGCGGCTTACCGAGACGCGGACGAGGTTGTCGAGCAGCTCGCCGCGCGCGTCGGGACGGACGCGCCGCCGCTCGCGGTCGTGCTCGACGGCGTGGAAGACCCGCGCAACCTCGGCGCGATCATACGCACCGCCGAATGCGCGGGCGTGGACGCGCTGTTCGTGCCGGAGCGGCGCGCCGCCGGGTTGACGGAGACGGTGGCGAAGGCTGCGGCGGGCGCGCTCGAATACCTGCCCGTGGCGCGCGCGGCGAACGTGGCGCGGCTCGTGGAAGAGTTCAAAGAGCGCAACATCTGGGCGGTCGGCACGGACGCCGACGCCAACATCGAGTACACGGACTGGGACTGGACGCAGCCCTGCGCGCTCCTCTTGGGCGGCGAGGGCGCGGGACTCCGACGGCTCGTGCGCGAACGCTGCGACGCGCTCGTCCGCATCCCGATGCGCGGTCGCATCACCTCGCTCAACGTCTCGGTCGCCGCCGGCATCGTGCTCTACGAAGCCGTGCGGCAGCGAACACTTGCGCGCGAGTCTGCGTACAGTCAAGATCGGACGGCGGGCGAGTCAAGATAGATCGTCCGCCGGAGGGATCGAATGTTCTGCCCGAAATGCGGCGTGCAAAATCTCGACGACGCGAAGTTCTGCCGCGCGTGCGGGGCGAACATCGCGCTCGTGCCGCACGCGCTCGCGGGTCGGCTCATGCGCCGCGGCGACAGCGACGAGGACGAGGACGAGGACGAGCTGGTCGTCGGCGACAAGTACACGGTCGAGCGCGGCGTGCGGAAACTCGTGTCGGGCGCGTGCTTCCTCGTCGCGTTCGTCGTGATGGTCTTGTTCTTCCGCGAGTTCTTCTGGTTCACGTTCTGGTTCATCTTCCCGGCAATCGCCAAGCTCAGCTCCGGCGCAGGGATAATCGCGCACGCGCTCCACGAGAAGCACGCTCCGCGCGTCGGCGGCACGGGTACGACCACGGCGCTGCCGCGCGCCAGCGCCACGCAGTCGCTCCCCGACTTCCGTCTGAACGAGGTCGCGCCCGCCGACACCGCGGAAATCGTCGCGCCGCCCGCGTCCGTCACCGAAGGGACGACGCGCCACCTCGACGCCGTGGAGCGCGGCGCGCGCGAAGATAGTTCGAGTTAAAGACGCATAGACGAAGGAGGCGAAAAATGTTTTGCCCCAAGTGCGGGACGGAGAACGCGGACGCGGCGAGCTTCTGTCGCGGCTGCGGCTCGAACATCGCGCTCGTGCCGCAGGCTCTCACGGGGACGCTGCGCGACCCGCTCGCGGTTGACGAGAGCAGGCTCAGCCGACGCGAGCGGCGCGAGCTGATGCGCGAGCGACTGCGCGAACGCAAGCGCAAGAAGCCCGCGAGCATCGAGAGCGCGGTCGTGCCGTTCTTCGGCGGCATCGGCTTCGTCCTCGTCGCGCTCGCGATCATGTTCTTCATGCCCGCGGGCTACATGTGGGGCTTCTGGATGTTCATCCCCGCCTTCTTCATGATCGGCGCTGGTCTGTCCGAGTACCTGCGCTGGAAGCAGCAGCAGGGGCAGACGCAACAGCAGTTTCCGGCTTACGCGCCCCCCAACGCGATCCCCTCGGCGCGCCCGACCGAGACGCTGCCGCCCGCCCACGCGACGACCGCGGCGATGCCGCGCCGCACGACCGACGAACTCTACGCGCCGCCCTCCGTCACCGAAGGCACGACCAAACTGCTCGACCGTGATCAATAACCCACGCGCGCGTCTCTGCGTCCCCGTCTGCGTCCGACGCGCCGGAGAACTCGCGCCCGCGGTCGAACGCGCGGCGCAACTCTCGGACGTGATTGAGCTGCGGCTCGACTGCCTCGCGGACGACGCCCAACTCGAAACAGCCATGCGCGAGCTTCGTGCGCACCTGCTCGCCCGCCCGCGCCCCGTCATCCTCACACTTCGCCCGGCGGGGCAAGGTGGCTTCCGCGATCTCGACCAACCAAAGCGCCTCCTGTTCTGGTGCAATAACTTCTACAAGGGTAACGACCTCGCAGACTTTGCCGACATTGAGCTTGAGCAGGCGGAGGGCGTCGAGCAGGTAGGAAAATATATTCGTGGCGTCGAATGGGAGCGCGTCATCTGTTCGCATCACGATTTCGTCGGCGTGCCAGACGACCTCGAAGCGATCTACGAACGCATGTCGAGAACGCCCGCGCGCATTCTGAAGATCGCCGTGCAGGCTGATGAGATCACGGACTGTCTCCCCGTCATCAACCTTCTCGAACGCGCGCGCCGCGAGGGGCGCGACCTGATCGCCGTCGCGATGGGCGAGGCGGGGCTGCTGACGCGCGTGCTCGCGCACGCATTCGGATCATTTCTGACTTACGGCTCGCTCGACGCCGCGAGCGCGACCGCGCCCGGACAGGTCACCGCCGCGCAGCTACGCGATCTCTACCGCGTCCACTCGATCACCGAACAGACGATGATCACGGGACTCGTCGGCTCGCCCGTCTCGCACTCCGTCTCGCCGCACATCCACAACGCCGCCTTCGCCGCGCTCGGAGTTGACGCCGTGTACATCCCCTTCGAGACGCGAGACGCGCGCGCCTTCTCGCGCCGCATGGCTCACCCGCGCACGCGCGAGATGAGTTGGAACTTGCGCGGCTTCAGCGTCACCGCGCCGCACAAGGGCGCGATCATGGGCGGGCTCGACTTTACCGAAGCGTCCGCGCGCGAGATCGGGGCGGTCAACACGGTCGTCTGCGCGGGCGACGAACTCCACGGCTACAACACGGACGCCGCCGCCGCGCTCGCGCCGCTGCGCGACTTGATCGATCTCGCGCACGCGCGCGTCGCCGTCATCGGCGCGGGCGGCGCGGCTCGCGCGCTCCTGCGGAGTCTGCGCGACGCGAACGCTGGCACGACCGTCTTCGCACGCGACGCCGAACGCGCCCGCGAAGTCGCAGAAAAATTTGACGCCGAAGTGCGGACGCTCGGCGGCGCGAGCTTTGAGAGTTTCGACGCGGTCGTCAACGCGACGCCGCTCGGAACTTCCGGCGGGCGCGAGTCGGAGACGGCGGCGACCGCGGAACAGCTGCGCGGCGTGAGAGTCGCCTACGATCTCGTTTACAATCCTTCGGAGACGCGCTTTCTACGCGAGGCGCGCGCCGCCGGGTGCGAGCGGGTCGTCGGCGGTCTCCCGATGCTCGTCGCGCAAGCCGCCGCGCAGTTCGAGCTGTGGACGGGCGTGCCCGCGCCGTTGGAAGTGATGCGCCGCGCGGCGGAGAAAAAGTTAGCGGGTGAATGACGGCAAGGGCGGAGGCGAGTCCGCCCACTACAATTCTGGATAACGTGGAGCGTTACAGCAGACAGATTCTCTTCGCCGGGATAGGCGAGGCAGGGCAGCGGCGACTCCGACAGTCGCGCGCTCTCGTCGTCGGCTGCGGCGCGTTGGGGTCGGCGCAGGTCGAATCGCTCGCGCGCGCAGGGGTCGGTTTCTTGCGCGTCGCGGACAGGGATTTCGTCGAGGAGTCGAACTTGCAGCGGCAGACGATGTTCACGGAAGCAGACGCGCGCGCGCGCCTGCCGAAAGCCGCCGCCGCCGCGCGCCGCGTCCGCGAGATCAACTCGGAGGTCGAGATCGAGCCGGTCGTCGCCGACGTGCGTAACGACAACGTCGAGCGTCTCGCCGAAGGCTGCGACGTGGTGCTCGACGGGACGGACAACTTCGCGACGCGTTACCTCATCAACGACGCCTGCGTGAAGCACAACGTCGCGTGGATTTACGGCGCGGCGGTCGGCTCCTACGGCGTGACGATGACGATCCGACCTCACGTCAGCCCTTGCCTGCGCTGCGTCTTCGAGGAGACGCCGCCCGCAGCCAGCGCGCCGACGTGCGACACGGCGGGCGTCCTTCTGCCGATCATCTCGGTCGTCGCGGCGGTGCAGGTGGCGGAGGCGCTGAAGCTGCTCGCGGGTCGCGCCGAGGATTTGCACGGCGCGCTCATGCAGTTCGACGTGTGGCGTAACGAGTGGCGAAGGATCAAGCTCGGCAGCCCCGCGCCGGAGTGTCCGACCTGCGCGCACGGTCGCTACGAAACGCTCGCAGCCGAATCCGACGAGTTCGCCGCCGTGCTGTGCGGGCGCAACGCCGTGCAGGTCTCGCCCTCGCGCGCCGCCGAGATCGATCTCGCCGCGCTCGCCGCCCGCTTGCGCGCCGCAGGCGACGTGCGAGCGAACGAATACCTCGTGCGTCTGAGCGCCGGCGATTACGAGTTGACGATCTTCAAAGACGCGCGCGCCATCGTGCGCGGCACGGACGACGTTGCGACGGCGCGCTCGCTCTACGCGCGTTACGTCGGCAGTTAAGCGCGCCGAGTTTCGGCAACGTCCGCGTTCGGGTTATCATCACACAGCCGCACTGCTTCACGCCGGACGCCGCCGTCGCGCCGTTGCGAGCAGCCGAGTCCACACGATCAACTTTTCCGAATGCTCAATCACACAACCCTGTCGCGCCTCTTCAGCACGTCTCTCGCCGCCCTCTTTCTTCTCGCCGCCCTCGCGCCGCCGGCGCGCGCGGGCGGGCCCCAGGTGTGGGAGACCGACTCGCGCGAGGAGCTCCTCAAGGGCGAGGCGCGCGGCGTCTCCGTCACCGACACGGGCGCGCTGATGCTCGCGCCGCAGATCACCAAGGTCTTCGACACGGAGCAGGCTTACGTCTGGTCGAGCGCGTCTGACAGTCAAGGCAACGTCTATCTGGGCACGGGTCACGACGGGCGCGTCTATCGCGTCGGCGCGGACGGGCGGGGCGCGCTGCTCTACGACACGCAGGAGCTGGACGTGACGGCGCTCGTCGTCGGGCGCGACGGCGCGATCTACGCGGGCACTTCGCCGGACGGCAAAGTCTATCGCATCGCGTCGGACGGACGCGCGGACGTCTATTTCGATCCGCCCGACAAGTACATCTGGTCGCTCGCCGTCATGAGCGACGGCGCGCTCGCCGTCGGCACGGGCGATAAGGGGAAGATCTACCGCGTGCGCGCGGGCGGGGCGAAGCCGGAAGAGTCGCTGCTCGTTGACATCAACGAGACACACATCATCTCGCTCGCCGTTGACAGCAACGGCAACCTCGTCGCGGGAACCGATCCGGGCGGGCTCGTCCTGAGCATCTCGCCGCAGGGCAAGGCGTTCGCGCTCTTCGACTCGCCCTTGCGCGAGATTCATTCAATCGCGCCCGGCGCGAACGGCTCGCTCTACGTGCTCGCCCTGAGCGACGCCGCGTCGTCGGGGCGCAGCCAGCCCCAGACGCCGCAGGCGACCTCGACGCCTTCGTCTTCGGGCGGCACGACCGTCACGTCGAGCGTCGTCATAGACGAGAGCGGCTCGACGACGGGGACGCAGATGGGCGTCGCGCAGCAGACGCCCGCGCGCAGCCGCAACGAGCTTTCGACGGCGCGCAGCGCGGTCTTCCGCCTCTCAGCCGACGGCGGCGCCGACGTGCTGTGGAGTTCGCCGACGGTGACGGCGTTCGCCGTCGCGCCTTCGCCGCGAGCGGGCGCGGGCGTGTTCGTCGGGACGAACGACAAGGGGCGCGTCTATTCGGTGACGGACGACGGGCGCGACACCTTGCTCGTGCAGTCGAGCGAGGATCAGATTTCATCTTTCGTCGTGCGCGGGGGCGACGTGTTCGCCGCGTCGAGCAATCAGGGCAAGCTCTTCCGCCTCTCGGACGCGCCCGCGGGCGAGGGGACTTACGAGTCGGCGGTGCGCGACGCGAAGTTCAACGCGGCGTGGGGGCGCATCTGGTGGCGCGGTCGCGGCGCGGTCGAGCTGCAGACGCGCTCCGGCAACACCGAGCGGCCCGACGCGACTTGGAGCGACTGGAGCGCGCCCTACCGCGCGCCCGCGGGCGAGGCGATCACGAGCCCGCGCGCGCGCTTCATCCAGTGGCGCGCCACGCTGCGCGCGCCCGCGCCCGCGGCGGCGAACGCCGAAGCCGCGCGCGTCGAGGACGTGAGCGTCGCGTACCTGCCGCGCAACGTCGCGCCTGAGGTCTTGGCGATCACGACGCTTCCCGTCGGAGTCGCGCTGCTCCCGGCGATACAGGTGCAGACCGATCCGAACGTCGAGGCTTCGGGGATCGATCCGTCGCTCTTCGGTCCCGTGCCGCAGGTGCCGCCGCGGCGCGCGTACCAGCGCGGGGCGGTCTCGCTGCAATGGCAGGCTGAGGATCGCAACGGCGACTCGCTCGAATACTCGATCTACTACCGCGCGCTCGGCGAATCGAGCTTCCGCCTGCTCAAAGACCGCTTGCGCGATAACTTCTACACGGTGGACGGCGCGGCGCTCGGCGACGGTCGCTACGTCTTCCGCGTCGTCGCCTCCGACGCGCCCGACAACGCCGTGGGCGCGGCGCTCACGGGCGAGCGCACGAGCGAGCCGGTTGACGTGGACAACACGCCGCCCGTCGTGCGCGCCGCAGACACGCCGCGCGCGACGGGCGGCATGGTCTCCGTGACGTTCGTCGTCGAGGACGCGGGCGGCATCGTCAAGCGCGCGGACGTGAGCGTGGACGGCGGCGCGTGGCGCGAGGTCTTCCCCGAAGACGGCATCGCCGACAGCCCGCGCGAGACCTACGCGCTCTCGCTCCCCATGTCGGGCGAGGGCGAGCACACCGTCGCGCTCCGGGGCTTCGACGCCAGCGGCAACATGGGCAACGCGCGAGTAGTGGTCAGAAGGTAAGCGCACGAGCAGTGAGCAGTAAAAACAGGAGAGGGCTGAAGGTTTTCAAACTGCTCACTGCTCACTGCCTACTGCTCACTTCCCCGTACACGATACCGTATGAGCGGCGCGGGAAACGGTGCGCGGTTTGGTCGTTAAATGGGCTGAAAACTTTGAAAGCCGTAGATTGGCGGCGGCGCGTCGCGTGGCATCATCCTTGCTGAAAAGTGGGGTGAGACGAACGCGGTCTCCCCTTCCATCCTCCCCAAGCGCGTCTCTGAATGATTGAGAATGCGGGAGGTCGCGGGGCAATGTTCATGAGGGCTTTACGAAAATTGTTGGCGACTTCGCTCGGGGCGTGCGTGCTCGTCGCGTGCGCGCAGGGGGCGGCGTTCGCGCAGCGCGGCAGGGACGACAACAAGAAAGACCCGCCGAAGCCGGAGAAGGTCATCCCGAAGGGCGAGCACCAGCCGAAAGGCAACAACGACCAGCAGCGCGGGCAGCCGCCGCCCAAGAACAACGACAACAAGAAGCCGCCTTTCTAACATCACGCGCGCGAGCCTTCCAGCACGCGCGCGCGACGAGACTATCGATCCAGAGGTGAGCGAGTCCCCCGTCGCGGAAGACTCGCTCATCTCTCTCTTTGTGGGATCGAGATCGGACGAGGGAGGTATCATGAGGAAGGGAAACTTGAAACGAACGATCAGGCGTCTCGCGCTCTGCTGCGCGTGCGCCGCTTCGCTCGCCGCCGTCGGTTCGGCGCAGCGTCGCTTCCCGCCGCAAACCGGCGGCGGCGTTGACCGGCGCGCGCTCGCGCCAGCCGAGAGTTATTCGGGCGACCGCTTCGACTACTACACGGAGACGCCGCGCGGCGCGCACGTCGCCTCCGTCTCGCGCCCGCGCGCCGAGATGCTGAGCGCGATTGACGACGGTCTGACGGAACTCTTCCGCGTCGCGCGCAAGAACGGCTACTCCTCGCGGTTGAACTACTCGGACTACACGGTCTTCATCGCCCGCGCCGACCGCACGCGCGACTCCGCGGGCGCTTACTCGCCCGACATCGCCGTCGGCGCGGCGCAGTACGCGGGGAGCGTTTACGACAAGGGCGGGTACGTTTACGCCGCGGGCATCGTCTCGTCGTTCGACC
>JAIVGV010000237.1 GCA_020201365.1 Acidobacteriota bacterium | reverse complement strand
GCGTCTGCGCCTAAGCGGGTGGAGGAGCTGCGCGAGCGTCAGGTACTCCGTGTTCGGCAGCAGCACGAGCGTTCGCGTGCCGAACGTCCGGACTTGCGCGCCCTCCATCCACGGGTGCGGCGACTCGAAGCCGTCGCGCTCCCAGGGCAGGCGCGCGGAGCAGTCGTAGTCGAAGCCCGCTTCGGCGAGCGCCTCGAAGGCGGCTTCGGTCATCATGAAGTTGCCGCCGCAGAAACCCTTGGGCTCGACGCCGCACTCGGCGAGCCACGCGCGGTCGCGCGCGATGCACTCGCGCACGTTGCGGTCGCTCAAGTCGGTGCGCTTGTGCGGGCGCTCGGTCACGCCGCCGACGTAGAAGTGCGTGTGCTGCCCGACCTCGTGCCCGCGCGCGGCGATCTCTCTGACGCGCGCGCGCACGTCTCGCCCGGCGGCGACCGCGCGCATCGGGTAGACGAGGAACGTGATCTTCACGCCCGCGCCGTCGAGCGCGTCGAGCGCCGCCGCGACGCGACGCCACACGCGCTCGTCGTGCAGCCGCTCGGCGTGCAGGCAGATCGCGCTGTGAGCGGTCACGTCGCCGCCACCTCCCCCACACCCTTCGATGTGCCCTTCGCCGCCCCGTTCGGCGAAGCGCCGTCCGCGATCCGCAGGAACAGCTCGCCGTAGCGCGCGGCGATTGACTCAGCCTCGAAGTCGCGCGCTCTCTCCCTGCCCCTTTCCGCGAGTCGCCGCTTCAGTTCGGCGTCGCCGAGCACGCGCAGGACGGCGCGCGCGAGCGCGCGTGCGCTCCCCGGCTCGACGAGCAGACCGTCCTCGCCGTCGCGTATGATCTCGCGCGGTCCGTAGGGGCAGTCGGTCGCCACGACCGGCGCGCCGCACGCCATCGCCTCGACGATGACGTTGCCGAATCCCTCGAACAGGGACGAGAGGACGAACACGTCCGCGCGAGCCATGTACTTGTAAGGGTTGCGCCGGAAGCCGAGCAGCCGCACGCAATCGCCGAGTCCGAGCCGACGCACCTTGCGCTCGAGCGACGCGCGCTCCTCGCCCTCGCCGACGATCCACAGGTGCGCCGGAACAGTCTTGCGCACCTCAGCCAGCGCTTCGATCAGGTGCGCGAACCCCTTCAGCGGCTTCAGCCTCCCGCACGCCACGATCAGGGGCGCGCCGGGCGGCGTCTCGTCCGGGCGCAACTGCCCGCGCGCCAAGTCTCCGACCTCGCGCTCGAACCCGGCGTTGTGGATGACCGAGACGCGACCGCGCGTTTGCGGCGAGAGCGATGCGAGGTCTGCGGCGACGCCCGACGAGAGCGCGACGACGTGGTCGGCGCGCGGGTAGAAGCGCGGGATGAGTCGGCGGATCAAGTGCGAGACGGGGTGGCGCGAAGAGTAGGCGATTGTCGGCGGCGTCTGCACGCCGAGCACGATCTTCGGCGCGGGCTCGACGCCGCGCGCGGCGAAGACGTTCACCAAGTTCACGAGATCGATCACGGAGAAAACCAAGTCGGGTCGCTCGCCCCGCATCAGCCGCCGCAGCGGGGCGACCGACTGGAGGGCGCGCGCCGTCGTCGAGCCCCGCTCCCTGCCGTTGAGGTGGAAGACGCGCACGTCCTTTGCGAGCGAGGGCTCGTACTCGCCCGCGGGCTTGACGAGCGCGAGCGAGACGCGGAAGCGCGCGCGGTCGAGGTGGTTCGCCAGGCGCAGGACGTGCTTCTCCGCGCCGCCGCCGCCGAGCACCGTCGTCAAGAAGAGCACGCTCGTCTTGCGCGCGCGCTCTTCGGGCGCGTCGCGTCGCGGATCGCGCGCTTCGCGCGTCGCCGTCTCAGGTTCGAGTTGTACAGCCGTGTGCGACAAGTCTTTTCAGCTCACTCCCACGCCGAGAGGTCGAGCCCGAACTCCGCGGCGAGCCTCGCGTTGAACGGGCGAAACTCGCGTTCGAGATCGGCGAGGGCGCGCGCGTCCTCCGGCGTTTTGCCGCCGCCGTCGCCGCCCGACTGCGCCTTCACGTAAACGGTCTTCAGCGCGGCTTTCAGCCCCCAGGAAGGGGCGAGGCGGTTCAGCCTGCGCGCGCCGCGGTGGAGCGCGCGGTAGCGCACGCCGTAGGTCTCGTTCCTCGCGCGGAAGTCGTAGGCGTCGTAGAACGACGGATCGATCCAGATGCGCGCGGCGAGATTCTTCATGAAGTCGCGCGGGTTCGCCCTCATGTCCTCGAAGAGCAGGACGTGGA
>JAIVGV010000236.1 GCA_020201365.1 Acidobacteriota bacterium | reverse complement strand
ATCCGTCACTGGGAATGAAATATATCAGAAGCGGGGCGCGAGCGTCGTCTGTCGCAGGCGTCGCTTGAGCCGACTCGTCAACGCGCGCGCAAGCGACGACGAGCTTCGTTGCTCGACCTCTCAAGTTGCGGTTGTAGAAGCGCGCTAACGTTTGTACACTCGCGCCGGTGGGCATCACACAGAAACTCGCGCGCCGTCTGCCGCGCAGATTGAGGCGAGAGCTGGGCGCGCTGCGCCGCCGCGCGAGGTCACGCCCTTCGCGCACGAGTCGGCAAAAGCAACGACTGCTCGCAGACCCTTCGCTCACCGCGCGCGAGCGCGAGCTGCTCGACGCCGCGAGCAGCGCGATCTTCTTCGACGACGGCATGTACACGGGCGACGGCGCGCACTACTACCGCGTCGGGCTCTCGGCGATCCGCTGCATTGACGCCGCGCTCGACGCGGCTGGCTTCAGCGACGTGCGCCGCGTCCTCGATCTGCCGTCGGGCGGCGGGCGTGTCTTGCGCTTCCTCGTGCGTCGCTTCCCTGCAGCGAAGGTCACGGCTTGCGACATACAGCGCGATGCGGTCGCCTTCTGCGCCAAAACTTTCGGAGCCGTGCCCGCTTACTCGACGCCCGACTTCGACGAGCTGAGCTTGGGCGCGCGCTTCGATCTGATCTGGTGCGGCTCGCTCGTCACGCACCTCGACGCCGCGCCGATCCGCTCGCTCCTCGAATTCTTCAAGCGACATCTCGCGCCCGCCGGTCTGCTCGTCTTCACCACAATGGGCGATTACGTCGCGCGAAGACTTCCGACGCGCGAGTTCGACTACGACTTGACGGACGATCAGATACCTACCGTCACCGCCGAGTACGCGCGCGCGGGCTTCGCCTTCTCTGACTATCCGCCGGGCGGCTACGACGTGGTGAGCAGTTGCGGCGTGACGCTCACTTCGCCCGCGTGGGTGCGCGACGAAGTGCGGCGCATCGGCGGCTTACGCGAAGTCTATTTCGCGGAGCGCGGCTGGGACGATCATCAGGACGTGTTCGGTTTCGTCTGGGACGAGTGAAGGTCGAGATGCAGAACCGCCCGTGCGACCAGTGAACGATGTCCGCGTGAAGAAAAAGATCATCCTGCTCGGAGCGTTGCCGCCGCCCTACGGCGGCGTCTCGGTTTACGTGAGCGCGCTCGCCGCCGCGCTGAAGAGTTGCGACGTGCGCGTGTGGGCTCTCTACGGCGGCGACGAGTGGCGGATCGATCCTCAAGTCAGGCTCGTCAATCATCGAAGGCTCGGCATCGTCCGCGCGCTCTTTGCGGAGGGGCGCGGCGCGCGCATCCTCGACGCGACCCATTTCCACTTCGAGCATCCGCACACGCTGCTGCTCCCTCTGTGGCTCGCGCTCAAAGGCGCGCTCGGCTTCGAGTGGTACAAGAACTTGCACGACGGATCGCTCCCTGCGCGCCATCAAAATTTTAGCCCCGTTCAACGATTCCTCTTTCGACGCGCTGTCGTCGCGGTGACGGAGTTCGTCGTCGTGAGCGAAGAGCTGCGTCGCTGGCTGCGAGACGAGATCAAAGTCGCGCAGCGCATAACGCTCGCGCCCTCGCTGCTCCCCGCCTCGACGCAAATGCTCGACGCGCCGCTCTCAGGCGCGACCGCGGATCAACTCGCGCCCTATCTGCGCCGCGCGCGCCGCATCTGCTCAATCGGCGTCTTCACGCCGGAGTACGGCTTCGCGCACGCGGCTGACGCAGTCGAGAGTTTGCGCGCCGAGACGAATGAAGACATCGGGCTTGTCCTCTTAGACGGCACGTTCGCGCGCGACGAAAACTATCGCGCCGAAGTTTTGCGCGCCGGGCGAGATTGGATCACCGTCTTGGAGAACCTGCCGAACGCGGAGGTCTATCAGATTCTGCGAAGCAGCGATGCCTTCGTGCGCGCCTTCGCCTACGAGAGCTACGGCATCTCGCGCGTCGAGGCGATCCGTTGCAATGTTCCGGTCGTCGCGACGAACGTCGGCGAGACGCGCGGGATGTTAACTTACGAGTTCGGAGACGTTGATGCGCTCGTCGAACAACTGCGCCGTGCGCTCCACGATCCGCCGCGCGACGACATGGCGGCGTGGGCGGAAACTTACCGCCGCGAGGCGGAAGAGAACTTGCGCGCAATTAAAGACGCGCTCGGCTTGGAGCGGTAGATGGAAGAGCGTCCCGGCGTGCGGCGTTAATCTCAGTTGACGACACGGATG
>JAIVGV010000071.1 GCA_020201365.1 Acidobacteriota bacterium | reverse complement strand
GGGCGCATCCGACGCAACCTTGCCGCCCCCGCCGTCATCCATTACACTACGAAAACCTGCCGCGCGCGGGCGTCTCGTGGGGGAACGGGCGTCGCCCGAAGCCCCCGCCGGGTCGAGCTTCTCCGAGAGGTTTTAAGAGTAGTGAAAAAGAGATTTTCCCGCCCCGCCGCCGCGCTGTGCGCGCTCGCGCTCGCGGTCTCGTTCGCCTTCGCGCAGCAGACGCCGCCGCGCCGCGGCGAGGCGCGCACGACGCCCAACCCGAACGGCGCGCCGCCCGCCCGCTCGTCGCGCACGCGCCTGCCGGACTCGTCGAACGCGACCTCCGCGCTCGAAGGCGACTTCGCGGAGGCGCTCTCGGTCGTGCAGGACAACTACGTTGACGGGCTGAAGCTCGACTACAACTCGGTCTTCAAGTCGTCCATCATCGGGATGCTGCGCACGCTCGACCCGCACTCGAACTACTACGACGCGAAGGAATTCGAGGAGCTACAGACCGACTGGCGCTCGGAGTACTACGGCGTCGGCGCGTCGATCATCGACCACGAGGTCAACGGCGAGGTCTCGACCTTCGTGCTCGCCACCTTCGAGGGCTCGCCCGCGGCGAAGGCTGGCTTGCGCTACGGCGACAAGATTCTCCAAGTTGATAACAAGGACGCGAAGGGGCACAACTCCAGCGAGGTGCGCGACTGGATTCGCGGTCCGAAAGGCTCCACCGTCCGCGTGACGGTCGAGCGCGCTTCGACGGGCGCGCGCGAGACGGTCGAGATCACGCGCGACGCCGTCTCGCAGCCGACCGTGCCCGACTCCTACATGATCAAGCCGGGCGTCGGCTACGTCCCGCTCACCGGCGGCTTCAACCGCACGACCGGCGACGAGTTCGTGGAGGCTCTGGAGAAGCTCCACAAGCAGGGCATGACGCAGCTCGTCCTCGACCTGCGCGACAACCCCGGCGGTCTGCTCGATCAGGCTGTCCGCGTCGCCGAGCAGTTCTTGGGTCGCGGTCAGCTCATACTTTCGCAGCGCGGCCGCATCCCCGGCGCGGATCGCAGCTACAACTCGACGAACAGTAGCCCCGACTCGGTGCCGCTCGTCGTCCTCGTCAACCGCAACACGGCTTCGGCGTCGGAGATCGTCGCGGGCGCTTTGCAGGATCACGACCGCGCGCTCGTCGTCGGCGAAACCTCCTTCGGCAAGGGGCTCGTCCAGTCCATCATCCCGATGGAGTACGGCACGGCGTTGACCTTGACCTCGACGAAGTACTACACGCCTTCCGGTCGGCTGATCCAGCGCGACTACTCGAACGAGGGGCTCTACGACTACTACACGAAGGGCGGCGTCGGCAGCCAGGACGATCCGCAGGCGGCGTCGCAGCCCAAGCCGACCGGACCCGAGAGCCTGACCGACACCGGGCGTAAGGTTTACGGCGGCGGCGGCATCTCGCCCGACGACTCCGTGAAGCCGCGCCTCATCACGCCGCCCCAGCAGCGGCTCGTCGATCCCGTCTTCGGCTTCGTGCGCGAGCTGGTCAACGGTCGCATCCGCGGCTTCGACGACTACAAGGTGCAGCGCCCGATTGAGTTCAACCACGTCGTCAAGACGGACGAGTACGCCGTGACGGACAACCTGTTCAAGGCGTTCAAGGCTTACGCGCTCGCGCAGGAGTCTTACAAGCTCACGGACGCGCAGCTCGAACACGCGCGCGACTTCATCGCCCGCCAGATGCGCTACGAGATCGCCACCGCCGCTTACGGCACGACGACCGCGAGGCAGGTGCTCGTCGCCGACGACCCGCAGGTGACGAAGGCGGTTGACGCGCTGCCGCGCGCGCGCGAGTTAGCCCTCGCCGCCCAGCGCGGTCGCAACCCGCAGACCAAGAGCTTCGAGTAAGAATTCGGCCCGGACGCGAGACACGAAGAGGTCGCCACCTGCGCAGGTGGCGACCTCTTTCACTTTTCCGAGGCGCTCACTCTGCTTGTGCGAACTGCTTGGACTGCGGGTTGGGCTTGGGCTGTGCGGGCTCCTCTTCCGCCCGCCGCTTCAGTTCCGCGAAATCAATTTGATCCGAAGGTCGCGTGTCGGCTTTGAGCACGCGGCGCATGTGTTCGAGCGCGTGCTCGTTCTCTTCCGGATCGGCGGAGGCGACGCAGTCTTCGGGGATGAACAGGTTGAAGTCGCGCATGTAGGCGTCGCTCGCGGTAAACAGCACGCAGATGTCGGCGGTGAGCCCGGTGAGCACGAGCGTCTTCACCTGCAGGTAGTCGAGCAGCGTGTCGAGCGTCGTGGAGAAGAAGCCGGAGTGCTTCGGCTTCAGGACGAAGTAGTCAACCTCCTCGTCCGGTCGCAGCAGCCCGGCGACGGGGCGACCGCGGACGCCGTCTTCGAGGCAGTGCTCCAGAAGTTTTTTGAAGTCCGACTGCCAGCGACCGAAGTTGTCGTTGACGTAGATGACGGGCACTTCCGCCTCGCGCGCGCGCCGCTTGAGCCCCGCCAGCTTCTCCGCCATCGGCAGCGCGTGCTCGAGTAAATCTTCGCCGCCCTCGAATTCGAGATCGTTGATCACGTCGATGAGCAGCAGCGCGACCGACGCCTTGTCGGGCACGTTGCCGTGCAGGTCTTCGTTCTTCGCCGGAGCCATCCCTCGTCCCTCGCTCGTTTGGTGTGTGAGGCGATGTTACCGGAAGGGGGAGGGAAGTTGGAAGCGGGATTGAGCCACAGAGGTCACAGAGAGCACAGAGGGAAAAGAAGAAGCGATGAAGTAGTGACGCGGAACGATGAAGTAAGACAGATCGCCTTCAGTTCATCGCTCCGCGTTCATACTTCATCGTTTCTCTCTGTGATCTCTGTGCCCTCTGTGGCTAGTCTTCTGACTGTCGTCAGCCCTTCGCGCGTCTGCGCCGGAGCCAGCCGCCGACGAGGACGCCCGCCGCGCCGAGGAGCGGGTTGGCGAGCGCCACGCCCGCGGGCTCCTTCGCCTTCTGCATCGCCTCCATGTTGGAGAGGTTGCCGGGGCGCACGTCGTCGGCCGCCTTCGCCGTCAGCGCCGGGACGGCGAAGAGGAAGCCGAGGACGAGCACGAGCGCCGCGAGCGCCAGCGGCGCGCGCCCACCCCGCGCGACGACGGCGCAGACGTAGCCGCCGACGAGCGCCGCGACGAACGCGAGCGGCGTGCTCAGCGCGAGCCACGTGAAAGAGGGCCGGTAGGAGCCGGGCTTGAACGCGCCGTTCGCGCCCAGCACGAGGTAGAGCGCCGTGAAGAGCACGAAGATGGACACGAAGATCACCACGTAGCCTAAGATCACCGCCAAGATTTTTCTCGCCATCGCTTCTCCTCTCCGTTGAGTTTCGGGTTCGCCGACGCGCAAGAGTCGGTCAGCGCGGGTTGTCCTGCGAGAGCGTGATGAGCGCGAGCCCCGCGCCCTGCGGATCGGCGATGACGCAGAAGCGACCGACGTGCGGGATGTCCATCGGCGGGACGCGCACCTTCCCGCCCAACTCCTGCACGCGCTTCGCCGCCGCGTCCACGTCGTCCACCGCGACGTATGCCATCCAGTTCGGCGGCGCGTCCCCGCCGTACTCCGGTCCCGACTGGTAGATGCCGCCGACGTGCCTGCCCGCGACGACGATCTCGGTGTAAGCCATCGGGGAGGCGTCGCCTTCCTTGAGCTGCCAGCCGAGCAGCTCCGTGTAGAACTTCTTCGCACCGGCGGCGTCGTTCGTCCCCAGCTCGACCCAGCAGAACGCGCCGTGCGGAGCCCTTTCCTGTCCAGCCATCTTCGTTTTTCTCCTTCGACTTTGAATTTAGAAATCACGCCGACACTTCCCGCGAGGGTCTTTGCGAACAAAGCAAGCGAGGTTGTTTGCAAAACTGATCGAACCGGCGGCGCGCGGCTCGCCCTTCTCCCGCGCAGCACGCGCCGCCGGCAGGCGACGCGCGAGGCGCGACTCACACGTCTTCGAGCGTGAGCGGTCGCGGCTGCTTGCCGTCAACGTCCGCGAAGCCGTACTCCCGCGCGAGCGCCGCCGCGACGAGCACCCGCCCGGACTTGTTCATCACGTTCGCGTCCGACGCGAGCGCGGCGACGGCGCGACCGACGAACCGCGGCGACTCGGAGTTCGAGAGATCGAGGTACGCCGCCGCCTGCATGACCTTCTCGGTGCGCACCATGCCGGGGTAGAGCGAGACGACCGCGACGCCGTGCGCGCGCAGCTCTTCCGCAGCGTCCGCCGTCAGCTTGTCGGTCGCCGCCTTCGACATGCCGTAGGCGACGTTGCCGACGTGCTTCTGCGCCGCCCAGAAAGAGATGTTGACGATCAACCCCGATCGCTGCCCCACCATCGCGCGCGCCGCGTGCTGGCTCGCCACGTAAGCCGGGCGCACGCCCGCCGCGAACATCTTGTCGGCGCGCCGCACGGACTGTTGCCAGAAGGGCAGCGACCAAGTGAACACGCCGTTCTCCACCATCTCCTCGTAGCCGCCCCACGCGCTGTTCACGAGAACGTCCAACCGCCCCCGCTCTTCCGCCACGCGACGAAACGCCGCTTCAACCTGCGCGTCGTCCGTGTGATCGCATCGGAGCGGCACGACTGAACCGGCAGCCGTCTCGCCCGCGAAAGACTCTTCCGCGACGGTACGCCCCGTCGCGTACACGGTCGCGCCCGCCTCGGCGAGCGCGAGCGCCACGCCCTTGCCCACGCCGTAGCTCGCGCCCGTGACGAACGCAACTTTCCCGTTCAGGTTCGGCATCGCTCACCTCTCGGAGTTCGAGATGCTCGACTGTTTCTAGTCGAATGTACGCCGCGTTCTATTCACCGCAGAGGCGCGGAGATCACGCAGAGGGGGCGCGGAGAGGTCAAGCCTCCGCGTAAACTCTGCGACGGCTCCGCGTCTCCGCGGTGAGCCGCAGCGCACGAAACGCCCAACTTAAAAACGATCGGGGACGATCTGAAAACTGCTCAGACAAAACTGCGAGGTAAGACTTGGCGAGGTAAAACTTGTGCGAGGGTGGAACCGAAACCGCCGGATGATAACTTAAGAGAACGAAGACCGTTCGATAAAAAGAGAGGTGAGCCCCGCTTGCCCGAAACTCACCCGACCCCCCTTTGCTCGTTCTGCAGCGCGCGGCGCGGGTGACCCTCCCTCGCCACGACGCTTCTTCCGTTAGTGGGCTGCAAGCCACTCACTGAAGACTTGCGACTCCTCGGTCTTGCCAGACCAGCGCGCGCGGTTCTTGCCCGTCAGCGCCAAGACCATCGCCTGGTGCTGACCCGCGCGGTCGCCGAGCCGCTCGAAGTAGTTGTAAAGCCTGTCGATCTTCTGCACGGACTCGCGCGCCGCCTCGACCGTCTTGAACGAGAGGACGTTTCTGAAGAAACGCGAGTAGATGTTCTGCTCGCGCGCCGTCGTCGTGTAGAGATCGAAGTAGCCCGTCAGGTAGCCCGCCTGCTGCAGAACTTGCGCGACGTAAGAGGGGCGCGCCGCGACCTGACGGACGATCGCCGCGATGTCGGTCGTGCCCTGCTCGTAGAGAGCCAGAATCTGCTCCTTCTTCGAGCGGTGCTCTTCCGACTCGCGCTCCGCGTCGTGCTTTGCCGCGCCCTCGCCTTCGCGAACGGGGGCTTCGGCGACCGCGCGCCGCGTCTCCTCGTCCGCGTACTCAAGCTCGAACGAGAGCGGCTTCTCCTGAATCAACTCTTCCGTAAACATCTTTCACTTACCCCCTTGTCGAATCTGCCGGCGGAGAAGGGGAGGCGCGCGTGCGCCGCGAACTTAAAGACTCAAGTTGTCTCCGCGTCGCCCGCGCACGCGCGCCTCAGTTTATCGCTCGTCGCTGTTAGCTCGCGCGGCGCATCGGCTGTGCCTGCGCGCCCTGCTGCAAGCCCTTGAGGTGGTCTATGAAGCTCGACGCGGCTTTCTTGGAAAGCTCCTCGGTCGTGATCCTCAAGACCTGACGGCACTCCTCGTCGGCGTCCACGCCCGCCTCGCGCGCCAGCGCACGGATCATGCCGAGCTGCTTCGGCGTGACGAGATCGTTCATGGACTTGGCGAGCGGGTCGCGCGGGAAGTCGCCGGGCTGCGGTCCCGCGCCCTGCGTCTCGATCACTTCCGACTCGCGCTGGTACAGCTCGCGCGCGATGCCGAACTTGATGGCGGCGCGCTTCAGGGCGTCGTGCTCCGCCTTCTTGATGCCGGTCTCGTTGTCGGCGGTGCCCGTGCCGACGCCCTCGCGCGTCACGTCGCCGATGGTGATGGCGGCGGTGACGGCGACCATGTCGCCGATCTGGACGATGCCGCGAACCGAGTGCGACCAGGTGGGCGCGACGCGGTCGAGGATGTCGGCGACCGTGTGCCACTCGACGTACTCGACCATGTGCTGGTTGCCGTTGCGGTCGCGCCAGCCCTCGCGCGTCTTGATGAGCTTCGGATCAATCGGCTGGCGCAGCACGCGAAGCGTGTTCGTGAACTGCATCGGCACGACCGAGCCGCCGCCCGCTTGCGCCTCGTGCTCCTCGGCGGTGACGAACTCCAGGTCGTCGTTCTGAACTGCTGCCTTCTTCGTCATTTCGTTCTGCTCCTCTGTGTTTGTGTACGCCGCAAGCGAACTGACCTGTGAGACTCGCGCGAACGACTCGTCGTCAGCGTCCGTCTCCGCCTGTCCGCCTTGCTCCCGTTCGACGCTCTCGACGGTCGCAGCCTGAATCGGCTGTGCTCCGTCGCGCGTCTCGGATGCGGTGTTCGTTTCAGTGTTGGGCGAAGCCCCCTTGTTCTCGCTCGCCGCGCGTGCGGCGGGCTTCTGCTGCGGCTGCTTCACAGGGCTTTCCGTGTTGCGCGCCAGCAGCGCGTGCTTGACGGCGAGGATGTGCTCGCAGCGGAACTGCGCGTCCCCAGCCGACATCTCCTCAAACTCCAGACAAGAGCAGCGCACCTTGCCAGCCTCGTCGCGCCACACCTCGTAGCTCGTGCGCTTGCCGCGCAGGGAAGGCGTGGTCACGCGGAAGCGGTCGCCCTCGCGGGAGACTAACCCCATCGCGGCGATCCCCTGCGCGCGTTTATCGCGCATCGTCGCCTTCCTGTCCGTGCTTGCCGTCGCCGTCGTCATTGCCCCTGTCCTCCGAATCTGCAAAAACTCTTCACGCCGCGCGCTCGACCGGCATCTCCGCGACGTTCGTTTGCGCCGCGCGCCGCTGCTGTTCAACTTCCGCGGGCTCTTGCAAACGACGCTCAAGATCAACCACGCGCGCCTCCAACTCCTCGACGCGCCGCCCCTGCCTGTGGACGGTCTTCCAGAGGCTGTCGAAGGTCTCCCAGATGTATTCGGTCGTCATCGTCTCGGTCGCCATTGATGCTTTAGATGAAACCCGGCTCACATCCGTTGTTTCATACGTGAAACAGTGTACCACCGTTCCCGGTTTGTTGCAAGCATAAAACAAAGTCTTGCGTCTAAAATCCGCTTGTGTTATGGTTTGGGCTGGACAGGGGCGCGCGTTCACCCGTTCGAGGGGACTCCCGGCGCGCTGTTAGGAGGATTTATGGCACAGCATAAGGGTTTAGTGAACACGGTCGAGCTGGGGCGCGCCATCCGGCGCAAGCGCGAGGAGGCGGGGCTTTCCTTGCGCGACGTGGCGAACGAGACGCAGGTCTCCGCCTCGACGCTCTCCCGCATCGAGAACGGCACGGGCAAGCCCGACGCCGACAACATCGCGCGCCTCACGGCGTGGCTGGAGATGCCCATCGAGCGCGTCATGAGCGGGCGCAAGCAGGGCGACGGCTCGCCCGACGCGGTCGTCTATTTCCCGCAGGAGCCGACGCCCTCAATCGTCGAGGCGCACCTGCGCGCCGACCGCAACCTCACGCCCGAGACCGCCCGCGCCCTCTCGGAACTCTTCCGCGTCGCCTACGCGCAGTTCTCCCAGCCCGGCGCGGCGACAAAAGAGCGCGATAAGCGGAAGTAGCCACACACAAGTTCTCGGTCAGTTTCGTTAGGCGCTCGATCCGGTAGGTTGAGCGCCTAATTCATTTTATGAGGGGTGTGAATATGGATCAGACGTTACAAGAGGTCTCTAAACACATGAGGGAATTTGGTCTCTCGATATTAGCTAGAGG
>JAIVGV010000070.1 GCA_020201365.1 Acidobacteriota bacterium | reverse complement strand
GGGCGGCGCCGTCGGCGACTCCGCCGCCGCAGAGCATCTCCGCGCCGTCTTCGCGCCCGGCGTCAACGTAACGCAGCACGGATTTGAACTGGTGGCTGTCAACGACTGGACCGACATCGGTCGCCGGATCGCTCCCGTCGCCGATCTTCAACTCTTGCGCACGCGCGACGATGCGCTCCGTAAACTCCTGCGCGATCTCTTCGACGACGATCGCGCGGCTCGTCGCAGTGCAGCGTTGTCCGGTCGAGCCGAAAGCGCCCTGCGCGGTGGATTCGACGGCGAGCGCCATGTCCGCGTCTTCGAGCACGACGACCGGATTCTTGCCGCCCATCTCACATTGAACCTTCGCGCCGCGCCGCGAGCACTGCTCGTAGAGCTTGAGCCCCACGCCGTTCGAGCCCGTGAAGGAGACGGCGCGCACCGCCGGATGCCCGACGATCTCGTCGCCCGCGTCCGAGCCCGAGCCGAGCACGAGATTCAGCACGCCTTTCGGGATGCCGGCTTCGGCGAACAGTTCCGTCAGTCGCACGGCGGTCGCGGGCGTGACGGTCGCGGGCTTGAAGACGACTGTGTTGCCGGCGACGAGCGCGGGCGCGATCTTCCAGACCGGGATCGCGACGGGGAAGTTCCAGGGCGTCACGCACGCGACGACGCCGTGCGGCTGCTTGATCGTGTAGGCGAAGTTCGCCGGAAGCTCCGACTGGATCGTCTCGCCGTTCATGCGCCGCGACTCGCCCGCGCAGAACTCGGCGACGTTGATCGCGCGCTGCACCTCGCCGCGCGACTCGGCGACGGTCTTGCCCTCCTCGCGCGTCAGAATCTGAGCGACGCTCTCCTTGTCGTCTTCGAGCAGCCGCGCGAAGCGCGCGACGATCCGTCCACGCTGCGGCGCGGGCGTCGAGCGCCAGGAGCGGAATGCCTCCGACGCGGATTCGACGGCGCGTCGCGCCTCCTCGCGCGTGGAGAGTTTGACCGTGCCGATCACGTCGTCCGTGTTGGCGGGGTTTAAGTTGGGCGCTGTTCTGTCGCTGGTGGATTCGATCCACGCGCCGCCGATGTAGTTGCGGTATGTGTCCATGAATAATTGAAGCCGCGTGGTCGCCCTGGCCGCGTGCGTGCTTGCGTGTTGTGTTGACGACGACGGGGAGCGGAAAAGTTGTCGCGGCGCGGGCGTTGACGTTAAGCTGTGCCGGACTGACTACCCGAAGCAGATATCGCGCCCCGCGCCTGTGCCGTTTGCCCGCATTTTATACATCAGACGCGGCGCGCGCGACAAATCGAAAATGACCGACGAGATCACCCCGCAGGACTTCCGGAACCTCCGCGAGCTGCTCGAAACGCGGGCGCGCCGTGCGCCGGACAGAACTTTCCTCGTCAGCGAGGCGGACGGGCGGCGGTGGGCGTACAGAGACTTCGACAACGCGGTGAACCGCGCCGCCAACATGCTCGCCGCGCGGGGCGTCGGCAAGGGCGACGTGGTGAGCCTGCTTTTGCCGAACGGCGCGGAATACGTCATCGCCTATTTCGCGTGTTTCAAGCTCGGCGCGCTCGCCGGTCCCGTCAACTCTCTGCTGAAGACGGAGGAGATCGCCTACGTCGTCGGCAACTCCGAGGCGCGGACGATGCTCGTCGCCACGGAGTTCCTGCCGTCGGTCGAGGCGGCGCGAAATGAGCTTCCGCTGCTCGAAGAGTTGATCGTTTTCGATGACGAGTCCGTCACCGCCGAGTTCGCGAGCGAGCCCGCCACGTCTTGGGCTGACCGGGAACACAGGAAAGACGACGAGGCGATCATCATCTACACCTCCGGCACGACGGGGAAGCCGAAGGGCTGCCTGCTCACGCACGGCAACCTCGTCGCCAACGCGCGGCAGATCGCGATGTGGCTCAACTTCACCTCGGCGGATCGCCTCCTCACGGTGATGCCGCTCTTCCACATGAACGCCGTCTCGGTGACGACCGCGAGCGCGCTCTACGCGGGCGGCTCGACCGTGGTGAGCCCGCGCTTCTCCGCGTCGAAGCACTGGCAGATCATCTCGGACTATCAAGTCACGTCCTTCGGCTCGGTCGCGACGATGCTCTCGATGCTGCTCGCGAAATACCCCGAAGGCGCGCCCGAAGGGCTGAAGACCGATCAGCTGCGCTTCGCCATGTGCGGCAGCGCGCCCGTGCCCGCAGCGGTGATGCGCCGGTTCGAGGAGACTTTCAACTGCCCGGTCGTCGAAGGCTACGGTCTCTCCGAGTCAACCTGCCGCTCGACCTTCAACCCGCCCGACGAGCGACGCGCGGGCTCTTGCGGTCGCGCAATCGGCAACGAGATGAAGGTCGTGGACGAAGACGACCACGAAGTCGCCGACGGCACGCCCGGCGAGATCGTCCTGCGCGGCGAAAACATCTTCAAGGGCTACTTCAAAAACCCCGAAGCCACCGCCCGCGCCTTCCGCGGCGGCTGGTTCCACACGGGCGACGTGGGCTACCGCGACGAGGACGGCTTCTTCTACATCGTGGATCGCAAGTCCGACATGATCATCCGCGGCGGCGAGAACATCTACCCGCGCGAGATAGACGAGCTGCTCTACAAGCACCCTTCGGTCGCCGTCGCCGCGACGGTCGGCGTGCCCGACGAGCTTTACGGCGAAGAGGTCGCGGCGTTCGTCGTGCTGAAGGAAGGCGCGACGGCGACCGAAGAAGAACTGATCAACTACTGCCGCGCACGCCTCGCCGACTTCAAATGCCCGAAGACCATCCGCCTCGTCGCGGACGTGCCGAAGGGTCCGACGGGCAAGGTCTTGAAGCGCGAGCTGGCGCGAGCTTTCGGTACGAAATCGGGTTGACTACGGCGCGGCGGCTGCGGTTTAGTTGACGGGCGAATGGCGAAGCTCAGGGACAAAGTGCAGACGATGCTCGACGAGGCGCGGATGCTCGTGCTCGGCGCGCAGGTCTTGCTCGGCTTCGACCTGCGCGCGGCGTTCGAGCAGGGCTTCGAGAAGCTGCCCACGCACGCCCAGTACGCGAAGCTCGCGTCGCTCGCGCTGATGCTCGTCGCCATCTCGCTGCTCATCGCGCCGTCGGCGTTCCACCAGATCGTCGAGGGCGGCGAGGACACTAAGCGGCTGCACCGCTTCGCGACGCGCGTGATGGCGCTCGCGCTCGTGCCGTTCGCCTTCGGGCTCGGCGTGGACGTGTTCGTCGCGACCGAGAAGGTCTTCGGTCACACGCCGGGCGCGTCGGCTGGCGCGGCGGCGCTCGCCTTCGCGCTCTTCTGCTGGTGGGGCTTGGAGCTGCTGCGGCGTCGCGAGCGCGGCGGCGAGATCGAGAGGGAGGTGGAGATGGCTAAGCGTGAGGACGCGGAGGACGACGCGGGCACGAAGACCAAAGACAAGATCAAGCACGTGCTCACGGAAGCGCGCACGGTGCTCCCCGGCTCGCAGGCGCTCCTCGGCTTCCAGTTCATCTGCGTGATGACCGAGGCGTTCGACAAGCTGCCGCCCGCGCTCAAGTACGTCCACCTCGCGAGCCTCGGTCTCGTCGCCGTCAGCATCGTGCTCCTGATGACGCCCGCCGCCTACCACCGCATCGTCGAGGAGGGCGAGGAGACCGAACACTTCCACCGCTTCTCCAGCCGCGTCTTGCTCGTCTCCATGATCCCGCTCGCGCTCGGCGTGACGGGCAGCTTCTTCGTCGTCTTGGAGAAGGTCTCACACTCGCACGCGCTCGCGGGCGGGGCGTCCGCCGTGCTGCTCGCGCTCTTCTTCGGGCTCTGGTTCGGCTACACAACCTACGCCCGCGCGCAAGCTCCGGACAGACGCGGCATTCCGTCCACGCTCAAAGCGCAGGCGGGCGACTGAAACTCGACGCCTGACGGGAGCATTCCCGCCGCACTCGATAAACTATGACCTACAAACACGCCCGCCCAGTTCTCGCCGCGCTGATCATCACTGCGACGCTCGCCGCCCTCCCTTCGCGCACGCCGACGCGCGCGACCGGCGCGCCCGCCACGCGCGACGAGCGCGTCAGTCAGATGGCGGAGGCGATGCGCGCGCAGCTCGTCAGTTGCCGCCGCGACTTCCACATGCACCCGGAACTCTCTAACCGCGAGGAGCGCACCGGGCGCGTCATCGCCGAGCGTCTGCGCGCGCTCGGGTTGGACGAGGTGCGCGAGAACGTCGCGCACCACGGCGTCGTCGCCTTGCTCAAAGGCGCGAAGCCGGGACCGACCGTCGCCGTGCGCGCCGACATTGACGCGCTGCCGATCACGGAGACGATGGACGTGCCCTACAAGTCGCAGAACCCCGGCGTCAAACACGCCTGCGGTCACGACGTGCACGCGACCGTCGAACTGGGCGTCGCGGAAGTTCTAAGCAAGATGCGCGACGAGGTGAACGGCAACGTGAAGTTCATCTTCCAGCCCGCCGAAGAGGGCGTCCCCGTGGGCGAGAACGGCGGCGCGAAGATGATGATCGAAGAGGGCGCTCTGGATAACCCGCGCCCGCTCGCCATCTTCGGTCTGCACACCGAGCCGAACCTGCAAGTCGGGCAGATCGGCTTCCAGTCGGGCGCGGCGATGGCTTCGTCCGACACTTTCACGATCACCGTCCACGGTCACGCCGCGCACGGCGCGCAGCCGCAGAACGGCGTGGACGCGGTCGTCGTCGCCTCCGAGTGCGTCCTCGCCTTGCAGAACATTCGCAGCCGCCGGATCGATCCGCTCGAACCTCTCGTCATCACCGTCGGCACGATTCAGGGCGGCACGCGCTTCAACGTCATCGCCGCGGACGTGAAGATGACGGGCACGATGCGCACGCTCAACGAGCAGGTCAGGGAGCGCGCGCAGGCGATGATGCGCGACACGCTGCAAAACGTGACCGCCGCCTATGGCGCGACCTTCGATCTCGACTTCACCGACAGCAACCCCGTCACCTACAACGAGCCCGCGCTCGTCTCTGAGACGCTCCCCACCATGCGCCGCGTCGTCGGCGAGCAGGGCGTCGTCCCGCTCAAGCCCTTCATGCCCGCCGAGGACTTCTCGCGCTACGGGAAGATCGTCCCCGGCTTCTTCTACTTCCTCGGCGTCGGCAACCGCGCCAAAGGCATCACCGCCGGCTGGCACACCGCCGAGTTCGACGTGGACGAAGAATCAATCGTCGTCGGCGTCAAGGTCATGTCCAACGTCCTGCTCGACTACCTCGAACGGCACAAAGACGGGAGGCGAACGCGCGCCGACTCGTCCGATCTTAATGAGAACTGATTTTGTGTTGACGCCGCGGCGCGTCTGGTCTTACCCTCACTCAAACTTGCGCACCAACCATCGTTCGTCGCGCCAGCCTCGCGCGGGGCGCGGGAAGGGGAGAGGTCATGGGCTTGATTCTGATCATCGTGCTCATTCTGCTGCTCATCGGCGCCGTCCCGTCGTGGCCCTACAGCCGCGGCTGGGGCTACTACCCGAGCGGCTTGCTCGGTCTCGTCCTCCTGATCGTGATCATCCTCCTGCTGCTCGGTCGCATCTGAGGCGCGGGAGACACAGCCACACACGCGCGCGCGCGGCGACGGTCGCGCGTCGCGGCGTCGCCTCGTCTGCCACGCCACTCACGTCGCGGCGCGCCCGCCGTTCAGCCAACTCATCCGCGTTGAAAAGAACTCTCGAAGCAGCCGCGCGACTCGCTTCAACCGCCGTCTGCCTCCTCTTCCTCACGCCCGCCGCGCCCGCGCAGGAGGCGCTGCGTTGGGGCGCCGATCCGAGCGGCGGCGCGCCATACGTTTACGCCGACCCGTCGCACCCGGACACGTACATCGGCTACGAGGTGGAGATCGCAGACGCGCTCGCCAAGGCGATGGGGCGGCGCGCCGTCTTCGTCCCGACCGACTGGGAGACGATTGTTCAGGCGCTCCAGCGCGGCGCGTTCGACGTGGTGCTCGACGGGCTGGAGCCGACCGAGGATCGCGCGCGCCAGATACTCTTCAGCAAGCCCTACTACGTCTTCAACCTCCAGCTCACGGTCAGGAAAGGGGAGACGCGCATCGGCTCGCTCGAAGACTGCCGACACAGAGTCGTCGGCACGCTCTCGAACACCGCCGCCTCGCGCCTGATGGAGAAGCAGGGGATTCCGTTTCGCGGCTACGCCGACCCCGTGGGCGCGTACCGCGACCTCGAACTCGGTCGCATCGACGCCGTGCTGATGGACGTGCCGATGGAGATGTTCTACGCGCGCTCCAACCCGCGCCTGAAACCTGCGGGCGAGCCGTTCTACAAGGGCGTTTACGTCCTCGGTCTGCGCAAAGGGGACGAGAAGCTGAAGGCGGAGGTTGACGCGGCGGTTGACAAGATCGTCAACGACGGCTCGCTCGAGACTATCTTACGCAAGTGGAGCCTCTGGAACGACGCGCAGCTCGAACTTCGCGCGGCGTCGAATCCGAACGGCGGGGCGGCGGCGGGCGAAAGCTCAGGCGTCAAGTTCGAGATGACTTCGGCGACCTTCAACTGGCGCGGCGCGATACTCAGGCTGACGCAAGCCGCGGGCGTCACCGTGCTCATCGCCTTCGGCTCGATGTTCATCGCGCTCGGTCTCGGACTGCTCCTCGCGCTCGGGCAGTGGAAGGGCGCGGCGGGGCTGCGCTTCCTCTGCACGGCTTACGTCGAGTTCTTCCGCGGCACGCCCGTGCTCGTCCAACTCTTGTTTCTCTACTTCGGGCTGCCCGTCGTCGGCATCTCGATGCCGAACTGGCTGACCGCGCTCGTCGGTCTCGGACTCAACTACGCGGCATACGAGTCGCAGGTCTATCGCGCCGCGCTCGAAGCCGTGCCGCGCGGTCAGTGGGAAGCCGCCTACTCGCTCGGCATGACGCCCGCGCTCGCCTTCCGCCGCATCATCTTCCCGCAGGCGTTCCGCGTGGCGCTGCCGCCGATGACCAACGACTTCGTCTCGCTCTTCAAAGACACGTCGGTCGCCTTCGCCATCTCCGTCTGGGAGCTGGCGACCGCCTACAGAGAGATGGCGAACGCTTCGGGCGAGTTCCTGCTGCTTGGCGCGATAGTCTCAGCCTTCTACCTCGCGATGTCGCTGCCGCTCGCGCACCTCGCGCGAAGGCTGGAAGCGAGGATGAACCGGCGGCGCGCCGTGCTCGCCGTCGAGTCGGAGGTGGCTGCGTGATCCGCGTCGAGAACCTGGTCAAAGAGTTCGGCGGCGCGCGGATACTTCACGGCGTCGGCTTCGACGTGGGCGAGCGCCAGGTGCTCGGCGTCATCGGCGCTTCGGGCAGCGGCAAGAGCACGATCTTACGCTGCCTGAACGGGCTCGAACGCATAGACGGCGGCTCAATCGAGTGCGACGGCGTGAGGCTCGAAGCCGGACTCACGAAGGCCGAATATCAGCGGCGCGTGCGCGAGCTGCGACGCAAGGTCGGCACCGTCTTCCAGCACCTGCACCTGTTCCCGCACCTCTCCGCCCTCGGAAACGTCGCGGAAGCGCCCGTGCAGGTACTTCGCGAGCCGCGGCGCGATGCGCTCAAGAAGGCTTACGAGCTGCTCGAAGCGGTCGGGCTCGCGCAAGCCGCCGAACGCTACCCCGACTCGCTCTCCGGCGGCGAGCAGCAGCGGGTCGCCATCGCCCGCGCGCTCGCCATGCGCCCCCGCGTCATCCTCTTCGACGAGCCGACGAGCGCGCTCGACCCGCGCCGCACCAACGAGATGCGCGCGCTCCTGCGCCGCTTCGCCGCCGAAGGGCACACGCTCGTCGTCGTCTCCCACTCGATCAACTTCATCACGGGGCTCGCCGACCGGCTCCTCTACATGGAAGGCGGCGAGGTCGTCGAGTTCGGCGACGCGCAGCAACTCCTCAACTCCCCGCGCGAAGCCCGCACCCGCGACTTCACCCAGCAGGCGCGCTGACCGGCGACCGACGCGCCATCGTCCGCGCGTTTCGCTTGGCACTCTGCGTCCGCTATCATTGAGTTAATGGCAAGCCCCGCAAAACGGCTCGCGGAGAACGTCGCGGGAGATTTCTACGTTGACTCTTCGTGTATTGACTGCGACGCCTGCCGGCAGATCGCGCCCGCCACGTTCCGAGATCACGGCGATCAGTCGAGCGTCTATCGCCAGCCCGAGACCGA